>JADZBF010000082.1 GCA_020852215.1 Lysobacter sp.
ACCTACCACGTCGCCACCGACATGATCACCTGGACCAACGGCGGGACCGTCTGCCACCCGAGTCGCGGTCTGCGCTCGGGTCAAGGCGATTGCCCCTAACGGGAAGCGAACAACGCTCATCGTGAGCGTTTGGGCCCACCGCATCCGTCCGAGCCGCCGCTGGGCGACCGGTGAGCAGGTGCTTTAGAACCGGGTGAGCGGCACACGAGGCCGATGAACGCCAACACCGTTAGATCGCCCGCCCGACGCGTCTCGGGATAATTCGATTAAAAACAATTGCTTGTGTTCTTGATTTGCTGTCGCGGGCTGTTTTCGACTGCGCCTCTGCCTAACGATTCACGCCACCGGTCGCTGCCGTGGATGCATACATCGCGGCCCGAATGAACGCGAGCCCGTCGATACGGTGAAGACTCTGCCATAATTTGTGACGTTGGCACGGTTAATGCATTTGCCAACAATGCACGTGCACGGGCGCTACGGAAGGCGATCTATACCGCCACCCAGCACGTGGAGAACGTATTCCGCGTCTCCCATCACATCTCCGTAGGACATCATCATGAAGAAGACCCAAGGTTTCACCCTGATCGAACTGCTGATCGTGGTCGCGATCATCGCCATCCTCGCCGCCATCGCCATTCCGCAGTACCAGGACTACATCTCGCGCACCCGCGCCTCGGGCGCCGCCGCCGAACTCTCCGGCCTGCGCACCGGCGTCCGCGTGTGCATGTCCGAGCTGCAGACCGCTGCCGGCTGCACCCTGGGTAATCCCGCCGCTGGCCTGCCGACCGCCGTTCCGGGCACGAAGAACGTTCTCGCCGGTAGCGTCACCGTGAACGATGGCGTGATCAACGCCAAGTCGGGCGCGACGGACAAGAACGGCGGCGCCCCTCTGACGTTCGTCCTGACCCCGACCGCCGCCGCTGGCGACGACAAGATCGTGTGGACGAACACCGGTACGGTCTGCAACTTCCCGAACCGCGGCCTGCGCACCGGCCAGGGCGACTGCCCGTAATCGTCGCACCGGATACCGCCCTACGTTCTCAGGTGGGCCGCAGAAACCCCGGCTTCGGCCGGGGTTTTTTATTCATCGCGGTGGAGGACTCGGAATGAACGGTCCGCAAGCGTGACCAACCTCACCGAATTCTCAACAAGTCGCGCCATCTGTTTGAACCGGCTGGATTCGTCGCCGCATCGGGCGTGCATCCTGGCGCCAGTCGCAGTAACCTAGGGCGGGGAGATATCGCCCGCTTGGGGACAGGACTACAACGACGATGAATTCGGTCGCGACCGCCAATCTGCTCGGCATCACAGGTATCGCACGCCGCCTCGTTCTCGACGGCGCGTTGGAGGAAGGCGTTGCCCGCAACGCGCTCGACGCCGCGACGCAAGAGCGCAAGCCGATCGCCAATTACCTGCGCGAACGCAAGCTGGTCACGCCGGCGCAAATGGCCGCAGCCAACGCGATCGAATTCGGCATGCCGATGATCGACCCGGCGGCGATGGACCAAAGCCAAACCGCGATCAAACTGGTCGACCTCGAACTCGTCACCAAGCACAGCATCCTGCCGCTGTTCAAACGCGGTGGACGCTTATTCGTCGGCGTGGCCGACCCGACCAACACCTCGACGCTGGACGAAATCAAATTCCACACCAATCTCGTCGTCGAGCCGATCCTGGTCGACGAGGAGACGATCAAACGCACGCTCGAGCAATGGATGGCCGCCCAAGATACGTTGGGCAGCATCATCGACGATGCCGACACGCTCGATAATCTCGACGTCAGCAGCGGCGAGGACGAGGCGCTCGGCGACGGCGGCATCGACGCCAAAAGCGACGACACGCCGGTCGTTCGATTCATCAATAAGGTGTTGGTGGATGCGATCCGACGCGGTGCGTCGGATATCCACTTCGAGCCCTATGAGGGCGACTACCGCGTGCGGCTTCGCATCGACGGCATTCTCAAGCAAGTCGCCAAGGCGCCGGTGAAGCTCAACCAGCGCATCGCCGCGCGTTTGAAAGTGATGTCGCAACTCGATATCGCCGAAAAGCGTGTGCCTCAGGACGGCCGCATCAAGCTCAACCTGTCGAAGACGCGACAGATCGACTTCCGCGTCAGCACCCTGCCCACGCTGTTCGGCGAAAAGATCGTGCTGCGTATCCTCGACGGCAGCGCCGCCAAGATGGGCATCGAGAAGTTGGGCTACGAAGCCGATCAGCAGCAGTTGTTCATCGATGCGATCCATAAACCTTACGGCATGGTTCTGGTGACGGGGCCGACCGGCTCAGGTAAGACCGTGTCGCTGTACACCGCGTTGGGCATCCTCAACGACGAGGTGCGCAATATCTCCACCGTCGAAGACCCGGTGGAAATTCGCCTTCCCGGCGTCAATCAGGTGCAGCAGAACGTCAAACGCGGCATGACCTTCGCGGCGGCTCTGCGCAGCTTCCTGCGCCAAGATCCCGACGTGATCATGGTCGGCGAAATCCGCGACCTGGAAACCGCCGAAATCGCGGTGAAAGCCGCGCAAACCGGCCATATGGTGCTGTCGACGCTGCATACCAACGACGCGCCTCAGACCATCGCCCGTCTGATGAACATGGGCATCGCGCCGTACAACATCATCTCGTCGGTGAGTCTGGTCATCGCTCAGCGTTTGGCGCGACGACTGTGTTCGAACTGCAAAAAACAGAGCGAGCCGCTGCCCGAACACGCGCTGCTCGCCGAAGGTTACACGCCGGACGAAGTGCATGCCGGCATCGCGCTGTACGAGCCGGTCGGCTGCGGCGAATGCACCGGCGGCTACAAAGGCCGGACGGGCATTTACGAAGTGATGCCGATGACCGACGAAATCCAAACCATCATTCTGCAGGGCGGCAACGCCATGCAGATCGCGGATGCCGCGCAGAAATCCGGCGTTCGCAACCTGCGTCAATCCGCGCTGCTGAAAGCCCGCAACGGCATCACCAGCCTCGCCGAAATCAACCGCGTCACGAAGGACTAAGCCATGTCCGCGACCCGAACCGCCGCCAAAACCGCCTCAACCGAACGCGCAGGGGTGACCTTGCCGATGTACGTGTGGGAAGGCACCGACAAACGCGGCATCAAGATGAAGGGCGAGCAGCAGGCGAAGAACGGCAATTTGCTGCGCGCCGAATTGCGTCGCCTGGGCATCACCCCGACTGTGGTGAAGCCGAAGCCGAAACCGCTGTTCGGCGCCGCCGGCAAACGCATCACCGCGCGCGATATCGCCGTGTTCAGTCGGCAGATCGCGACGATGATGAAATCGGGCGTGCCCATCGTGCAGGCGCTGGAGATCATCGGCAACGGCCAGAAGAACGTGCGCATGAAGAACCTGGTCGACAGCGTGCGCATCGACATCGAGGGCGGTTCGTCGATTTACGAGGCGATGAGCAAACATCCCGTACAGTTCGATGAGCTGTACCGCAACCTGGTCAAGGCCGGCGAATCGGCCGGCGTGCTCGAAACCGTGCTCGACACCATCGCCACCTACAAAGAGAACATCGAAGCGCTGAAATCCAAGATCAAGAAAGCGTTGTTCTACCCCGCCATGGTCATCGCGGTCGCGATCGCCGTCAGCGCGGTGATGCTGGTCTATGTGGTGCCGCAGTTCGAAGACGTCTTCAACAGCTTCGGCGCGGAACTGCCGGCGTTCACGCAAGTGATCGTCAACCTGTCGCGTTTCATGGTCTCCAATTGGTGGGTGATGCTGCTCGGCACGATCGTGACCATCGTGGCGTTCATCTTTTTCTATAAGCGCTCGCTGGCGTTCCAACACTTCCTCGACAAGGTCATCCTGAAGGTGCCGGTGGTCGGCGCGATCATGCACAACTCGGCGGTCGCACGTTTCTCGCGCACGCTCGCGACCACCTTCAAAGCGGGCGTGCCCTTGGTCGAAGCGCTGGAAAGCGTGGCCGGCGCGACCGGCAATACCGTCTACGAGAAAGCCGTTCTGCGCATCCGCGACGACGTATCGGTCGGCTATCAGGTCAACATGGCGATGAAGCAGGTGAATCTGTTCCCGCATATGGTGGTGCAGATGGCGGCGATCGGCGAAGAAGCCGGCGCGCTGGACACCATGTTGTTCAAGGTCGCCGAATTCTACGAACAAGAAGTGAGCAACGCCGTCGACGCGCTCGCCAGCCTGCTGGAACCGATGATCATGGTCGTTATCGGCGTGCTGGTCGGCAGCATGGTCATCGGCATGTATCTGCCCATCTTCAAACTCGCGGCGGTCGTCGGCTGAGGCCGGCGCACGCGGCGCACGGCTCCCATCGATGTCATTTCTCGATCAGAACCCCGGCCTCGGTTATCCGATCGCGGCCGGGCTCGGACTTCTCGTCGGCAGTTTCCTCAACGTCGTCATCCTCCGACTCCCGAAACGTTTGGAGTGGGACTGGAAACGAGACGCACGCGAAATCCTCGAACAACCCGACCTTTACGATCCGCCGCCGCCCGGCATCGCGATCGAGCGTTCCCACTGTCCGCATTGCAAACACCAGCTCTCGTGGTACGAGAATATTCCGGGGTTCAGTTGGCTGGCGCTGCGCGGAAAGTGCCGCAATTGCAAGGCGCCGATCTCGTTCCAATACCCGTTCGTCGAATTGCTGACGATGCTGC
>JADZBF010000083.1 GCA_020852215.1 Lysobacter sp.
AAGTGTTTTCTAACAATGGTCTAGGAAAGGAGGGGGTATGGATGCGATTGAATGCGGAAAAGATCTCGAATATGTGGGGTTCTGGGCGCGTGTAGGTGCGACGATCTTGGATACTTTGCTGATAGCGTTGATCACGATACCGTCGCTGGTTTCGATTTACGGCGTAGAGTATTTTGATTCTGACAAAACGGGCTTGATTGCCGGGCCATCGGATTTTCTGATTTCGTGGGTCTTCCCCTTTGTGCTTACGGTGCTTTTCTGGGTTTGGCGGCAAGCGACTCCTGGCAAGATGATCGTTTCAGCGCATGTGGTGGATGCCAAGACTGGAAAATCGATCTCAGTTGGTCAGGCGATGGGGCGGTATGTCGCATATTTTCTTTCGATGCTGCCATTGGGGCTTGGTTTGATCTGGGTGGCGATAGACCCTAGAAAACAAGGCTGGCACGATAAAGTTGCCGGTACGGTAGTTGTCCGTCATCGTCGCGCAGGCAGTCATCCGGTAACGTTCGAGAAAGAGTGAAGTCCTTATGGGTTATGTTCTCTCGTAGCCCGTTCAAAACCCCGTCGGCAGCTTCGATAGAGCGATTTCCGGCCGCTCGATGTTGGAGCGGTCGTCGGACAACAGGGAAGGCTGCTTTGCCGGCAGCGGTCGGGTCGCACGCGATGCGGTCGATAGGAGTCTTGAGATTTCGAGCCGGTCGTTAGGACAACGAACAAAATGTCATTCCGAGCGCAGCGAGGAACCTGCTTCTCGCTTTCGTCATCGACAATAAAAACAGGTTCCTCGCTGACGCTCGGAATGACAAATCCATTTTGGAGGTCATCCCGGCGAACGCCGGGATCCAGCGCTTATTTACCGCCTGAATCTGGATTCCAGCGTTCGCCGGAATGACGAAGCGACGAAGCGACGAAGCAATTCTCCGCCGGGATCCCACAGTTTTCGATCCGACGCAGACAATGTCATTCCGAGCGCAGCGAGGAACCCGCTTCTCGCTTCGTCATCGACGATAAAAGCAGGTTCCTCGCTACGCTCGGAATGACGGATTCGTTTTGATCGTCGCGGTTCTATGCGCGGCAGGACTCAGCCCGGTGGCGGGCCCAGCTTGAGCGACAAATCGATCGCGCGCACATGTTTCGTCAGGCCGCCGATCGAGATGCAGTCCACGCCGTCTTCGGCGATCGTGCGCAGTGTGCTCATGTCCACGCCGCCGGAGACTTCCAGCGGGATGCGGCCGTCGTAGGGCGAAGATTTGGCGATGCGTACCGCTTCGCGTCGTGTCGCGGCATCGAAATCGTCGATCAGAATGCGATCGCAGCCGGCGTCCAGCGCTTCGCGCAATTGCGCGAGGCTTTCCACTTCCACGATCAGCGGCAGCGTCGGTCGCGCTGCGCGCGCCGCCTGCGCAGCGCCGGCCAGCGAACCGTAGGCGCGAATATGGTTTTCCTTCAGCATCACCGCATCGTACAGGCCGATGCGGTGGTTGCTGCCGCCGCCGACGCGCACCGCGTATTTCTGCGCGAACCGCAAACCCGGAATGGTCTTGCGGGTGTCGAGAATCTTCGCGCCGGTGCCGCGTACCGCATCGACATACTGCGCGACGACGGTGGCGGTGGCACTCAGCGTCTGCATGAAATTCAGCGAGGCGCGTTCGGCGCTGACCAGCGCGCGGCTGCGCCCGGCCAGCGTCGCCAGCACCGTGCCCTTGGCGACGCGGTCGCCTTCGTCCACGCGCCAATCGATGCGCACATCGGGGTCGAGTGCACGATGGCAGGCGTCGAACCACGGCCGGCCGCAGACCACCGCGTCTTCTTTGCACAACAAATACGCGGTGTCGGGGCCGTCGGGCAGCAGTGCGGCGGTGACATCGCCGTCGCCGAGATCTTCCGCCAGCGCCGCGGCGACGTTCGCGAGGATTGTCGCGATGGACGGAGGACTTAAGCGTGCGGACGCGTCGGCCTCGCCCATCACGCCGCCTCGGCTTGATGGAAGGGCATGCCTTCCTCGATCAGCAACACCGGGATACCGTCGTCGATGCGATAGACCAGCTTGCGGTCGCGGGTGATCAGCGCTTCGCGCAGCGGCTCGCTGTGCGCATTGCCGTCGGCGCGCTTGACCGCGCCGGCTTCGATCGCCCGATTCATCGCCGCTAGACCTGCGGCCTCCAACAGGGCGAGCGGCTGGCGAGTCGCGGGGCAGGCGAGGATATCGAGCAGTTTGCGGTCCATAAGGCTTGGCGTGCGGCGTGCGGCTTGGGAGGGCTAGAATACGTTTTTAGCTGGGTGACGACTATGTCGACGACGATGTCAGGCCAGACCGAGGCCCCTTCGCCCGCGCCGCTGGTCGGCGTCGTGATGGGCTCGCGCTCCGACTGGGAGACCATGCAGCACGCCGTCGCCAAGCTCGAAGCGCTGGGCGTGCCGCACGAGGTGCGCGTCGTCTCCGCGCATCGCACGCCCGATGTGCTGTTCGAATACGCCGCGACCGCGCAGGCGCGCGGCTTGCGCGCGATCGTCGCCGGCGCCGGTGGCGCGGCCCACTTGCCTGGCATGTTGGCCGCGAAAACCGCGGTGCCGGTGCTCGGCGTTCCGGTGCAAAGCAAAGCGCTCAACGGGTTGGATTCGCTGCTGTCGATCGTGCAGATGCCGGCGGGCGTGCCGGTCGCCACCTTCGCGATCGGCGCGGCCGGCGCGGCCAACGCCGGCTTGTTCGCCGCGGCGATGCTGGCCGCCGAATTTCCCGAGATCGCCACGAAACTCGATGTCTTCCGCGCGCAGCAAACGCGCGAGGTGATCGAGCGCGACGATCCGCGTCTGTGATGATTTGCGCATGACCACAGTCGGTATCTTGGGCGGCGGCCAATTGGCGCGCATGCTCGCGCTCTCCGGCGCGCCGCTCGGCTTGCGTTTCCTCGTGCTCGATACCGTCGCCGACGCCTGCGCCGGGCAGTTCGCGCCGTTGATCGTCGGCGACTACCGCGACGAAGCAGCATTGGCAGAATTCGCCGCGCGCATCGACATCGCCACCTTCGATTTCGAAAACGTGCCGGCCGAATCCGCGCAATGGCTCAGCGCGCGCGCGCCGGTGTTTCCGAGTCCGCGCGCGTTGGCCGTGGCGCAGGATCGATTGGCGGAAAAGACGCTGTTCCGCGAACTGGGCATTCCCGTGCCCGAGTTCGCCGATGTGCCGGATCGCGCGGCTTTGCTGGCCGCGGTCGCGCGCATCGGCACGCCGTGCATTCTGAAGACGCGGCGCCTCGGTTACGACGGCAAAGGTCAGTTCCGGATCAAAACGCCGGCCGATGTGGATGCCGCGTGGGATGCGCTCGGCGCGCAGGCCGCGAACGTGGGACTGATCCTCGAAGCCTTCGTGCCGTTCGAACGGGAATTGAGCGTGGTCGCCGTGCGCGGCCGCGACGGCGAATTCCGCACTTGGCCATTGACCGAGAATTGGCATGTCGACGGCGTGTTGTCGATGAGTCTGGCGCCCGCGCGCGCCGACGACGCGCTCGCGAATGCCGCGTTCGCGCATGCGCGTGCGTTGGCCGACGCGTTGGGCTATGTCGGCGTGTTCGCGCTCGAATTGTTCTGCAAGGACGGCGCGCTGCTCGCGAACGAACTCGCGCCGCGCGTGCACAATTCGGGCCACTGGACCATCGAAGGCAGCGAGACGTCGCAATTCGAGAATCATCTGCGCGCCGTGCTCGGTTTGCCGCTGGGCGATACCGGCATGCTTGGCCATGCCTGCATGCTCAATTGGATCGGCGCGATGCCCGATGCCGATGCGGTACTGCGCGAACCCGGCGGACATTGGCACGACTACGGCAAAGAACCGCGCGCCGGTCGCAAAGTCGGGCATGCGACGTTGCGGGCGGACACGATCGCGGCCCTCGCGCGCACGGTGCGGCGCGTCGGCGCGGCGCTCGGCCGCGACGACATCGTCGCTCGCGCGGAATCGATCGATTAACCCGGAGGTTATGCGAATGACGAAGCGGATCTGGATGTTCTTCGCGCTGGCGGCGCTCGCGCTCGCCGGTGTCGCGGCCTATCTGTACTCCGGCGCCGGCGGCATGCGCGGTGGAGATCGCGGCCTCGCGTCGTCGAAAGACGCTGCCGCCGAACGTCGTTCGGGCTCGGCCGGCGCTGCCGACGAAGACGCGTCCGCGACCGATTCGGCGTCGAAGCCGCGCGCGTCGATGGCCAAGACCGCGCCGCTACCGTCGTTGGAGACGCCGCTGCGCGCGGTGGTCGCTGCTTTGACCGAACGCGCCGAAGCCGGCGATGCGCGCGCGATGTGTCGTCTCGCGGCGGAGTACCAGTATTGCTCCGGGCTGCGTATGCGCATGAAGATGATCGAAAGCGGAGTCGCGCGGGCGCAAGCGGCGGCCGAAGCGGCGGCTCAAAACAGCGGCGACGGCGGGCGCGGAGGCGGCCGTTTCGGCGGCGCCGAGCGCATCGGCGAAGCGTTCGAGGACGTCAGCGCGAAGTACGCGCATTGCGAAGGCGTCGACCTTCCGTCGAATACCGACATCGCGCGTTACATGCGCGAATCCGCCGCCGCCGGGCATGTCAAGGCCGCGAGTTATTACGCCACCGGCGATGTTTTCCGTTCGCGCGACACCTTGTCGACATTGCCCGAATTGTCGTTGTATCGCGAGAACGCCGAACGTCTCGCCAACGCCGCCGTGGCGCAGGGCGATACGCGCGCGGCCTGGGCGCTGGCCGAAGCCTACGCGAGCGACCCGGACGATCCGCGTCGCTCGCTGTTGGCGCAAGCGGTGCAACCGGCGCCGGAGAAGGCCTTGTCCCTGCTGTACGGATTGCGCGCCGCGAGCGAACGCGGCGCGGCTCAGGCCGATCAGAACGGGCGCTTCGTCGGCCGGATTCAGCAGCGCATCGCGAGTTTGGAAAAAGAATTAGGGCCGGAGGCGGCGCAACGCGCGCGCAGCGCGCCGTCGCCGATCGCGGAGGGCGCGAGGTTCGACTTCGGCGCGGAAGCGCAACGAGGCGGGGGCTTCATGCGCGGCGTCGGCGATTTTCCGCGCGAGATTTGCGACTGATCGATCCGCGCATCGGTCGATCGACGCGCGTCGCGCGAAAAGAAACGGCCGGATTGATCCGGCCGTTTCTGATCCGCACCCTAACTCGTTCGATAAGGGCTTATTGGGGCGATCAGCGACAACGCCCGAAACGATCCGGCGATGCGCCCGGGCCGCCTTTGCGTCCCGGCGGGTTTTCCCAATTGGTGCCGGGACCGCCGGCCCGACCGGGCGGATTGCCGTCGCGGTCGTGCCAGCAGCGTGCGCTTTGGTTCCACCAGCCGTAAGTCGGATGCCAATAGCCGTAATTCGAACTGTAGTAATAGCCGCCGCCGACGATCGTGAATTTGTAGCGGCGGCCGCCGTGTTTGTAATAAAGATAGTCGGGCGATGCGCCCGGACCGCCGCGCCAACCGGGCGGGTTTTCCCAATTGGTGCCGGGACCGCCGGCCGGGCCGG
>JADZBF010000084.1 GCA_020852215.1 Lysobacter sp.
CGGATGCTATCGGTACGGATGCTATCGGTACGTATGTTGTCGGTACCGATGCCGCAGCGACCGTCGGCGCCGCCAGGCAGCGATCGCAGGCTTCCGTCGAAACGTTCGTCGATACATCGCTCGCGAACGCAGCGACAGGCGATCGTGCGACCGCGCCGTCGTCGGCACCTCGCCGTCGCGGTATCGCGGTCGCGGCCGTCGCGATCGCCGCGGTCGCGACGGCCGCGCTCGCGCTTTGGCCGAAACGCGAGGCGACGCCGCCGAAAGCGAACGCCTCGGCATCCGATGCGCGATCCGGCGCGGTCGAAGGCGAGCGGGTCAGAGCCATGATGCCGCCGTTCCAACGCATCGCGTTCAAACCGCAGGGCGAATATCGCCCGAGTCTTTCCCCCGATGGCGCGCTGGTCGCGTACGTGGAGGAAGGTCCGAACAGCGTCACCTCCTCGCTGTGGGTGCAGACCACGGCGCCGCTGCAGCCGCAGCGCCTGACCGAGCCGGTCGACAAGCAGTGGGACATGATGCCGAGTTGGTCGCCGGACGGCCGGCAAATCGCCTTCATCCGCGAGAACGCAGCGCGCTGTTCGGTGATGGTGATTCCCGCCGCGGGCGGTAGCGCGCGCGAAGTCGGCGAATGCCTCGGCGGGATCAATCACCGGATGGGGTGGTATCCCGACGGGAAGGCGCTGGTCGCGGCCCAGATGCCGAGTTACTACACCTCGCTGTCCAATGCGAAAACGGTCGAAAAGGCTTTGTACCGCATGTCGCTCGAGAGCGGCCATTGGGAGCGCATTCCCTACGAACGTTCGCCCAGCGACGAAGACATGATGCCGGTGGTGTCGCCGGACGGCCGTTGGATCGTGTTCCAGCGCAATCTTTCGCTCGGCGATCTGTGGCGGATCCCCGTCGCGGGCGGCAAACCGGAGCGCTTGACCCATTTGCGCGGCAATTTTTACGGCGTGGTGTGGCTGCCCGATAGTCGCGGGTTGGTGTTCTCGCGTTATCGCGACGGCAAGGCGGCGTTGGCGGCATTGGATATCGCCAGCCGCCGCGTGGTCGATTTCGACGAACGCAGCCGCGAAGGGTTCGCGTATCCGAGCATCGCTCGCAACGGCAGCGCGCTCGCGTTCGAAGTCGAGACCTCGCATACCTCGATGCGCAAGATCGATCTGCGCGGCGCGACGGAGCGAATCTCCGAAGACCCGACGCGTTGGCCGTTGATGCGCAGTCCGCGGCTTTTGGAATCCACCGGGTCGAACGAAATGCCGTCGGTGGCGCCCGACGGACGGCAACTGATTTTCGCCTCCGATCGCTCCGCGGAAATGCGCTTGTGGTGGTTGGATCAAAGCCAACCGGACAGCCTGCGCGTTTTCGACGATTTCGTTCCGATCGTCCGCTATCCGGTGGCGTGGGACGTCGAATCGCAGCATGCCTTGGCCATCGGCGAAGGCGGGCAGGGCATGGGCGCCTACGAGATCGACCCGCAGCACGGCCGCCTCGCGAAACTGCCGCTTCCCGATCGCGATCCGGTCCATGCCTCCTATCACCCCGACCCCAAGCGCATCCTCGCGGTCGTCGATCGTGGCGAAGGCCGGCTGACGGCGAAGTTGTACGACCGCAGCGCCCGGCCCTGGCGAGTTTTGGCACAGGTCGACGATGTGTCGTTCGCGCTCGTGGATGCGGCGAATCGGCGCATCGTGCTGGCGCGGATGTCGAGCTCGGAGATTTGGCAAACCGACCTCGACCTCAATCGCCCGCGCAAGGTCGACCGAACGACCTTGCAGCGCCGCAATCGCACCATGAACGTGTCGCCCGAAGGCGCATGGGTCATGGACAGCGCCCCCGGTTGCCAATGGCGCTGGCGACCGGTCGCGATGGACGGCGAAGCGGCCTCGAAAGCGCGCGCGCTTTGCCTGGGCAACACCGACTGGGGTTCGGTCGGCGTCAGTTATCACGCCGGCGAGCGTGCGGTCTATTTGGCGACCCTCGAAGAAGTCGGGTCCGACATCGCCTTGATGCCGTTGAAAGCCTTGAATGCGGCCGGGCGCCCTCCTGCCGCCGCCGCACCGTCAAAACCCTGAGCGCTCGCGCGGAGCATCGCGCGCAGATGTGCCATCTCAAACGTTTTACTCAGCCGTCCTTTGCCGCGCGACCTGTAGGAGCGCCGGAAGGCGCGACTTCCATCGTGCCTTGAACCCCGCCGATCGCAATCGCGCGCGTCGAAAGCGCCGTGCATGCGGCTTCGTCGCCGTCGCGGTCGCTATCGTCATCGCCATCCTCGACCGTCGCCGTCCGCGCGTCGGCATTCGGATAAATCACGTAAGCCGTTGTTCTAAAACGTTTCGGAACGATTTCGGAACGGCCGTTTCGGGCCATCGTGCCGATTTAGGCGAAATCTCGGGGGAATTTCCGGTCTTTCCGCGCCGCACCGGTCAAACCGGAGACTTCGATTCGGCACGGAGTAAGGACATGACGACCCAATACGTGATCGCGGACCGCGGCGCGACGATCAATCTTCCGCCGCTCGCCGGCACGACGCGTTGGCTGGCGGTGGCGCATGCGGGCCATATGCGCAGTCAGTGCTCGGGCCTGTCGCTGTTGATCCAGGTGCGCGGACGGGCGCGGGTGATCGCGCGCGAAGGGCGCTTCGAACTCAAGCCCGGCGATTGGTTGGTGCTGGATCGCGATTCGGCGCCGGACGTGCAAGCCGACCGCCACGGTCTCACCCTCGGCGTGGTCGCCGCCTCGGAGGGCAGCAGCGCGCGCCGTCACGATTTATTGCCCGGCACCGGCCGCATGTCCGCTACCGACTTGCGGATCGCGCTCAGGCTTTGGCGCAACGGTGCCGAGACGACCGGCAGCGCGCCCCCGACGATCGAACGCGCGTCGCATGCGTTTCAAGCGGTCGCCCAGCATGTCGCGGCGCTGCAACGCGACATGGACGCTGGGATCGCCCGCTGCCCCGGGCGCTCCGTTTCGCGCAAGCGCCAAGTCTTCGGGCGGATGCAGCGCGCGAAATTATTCCTGGAAGGCCACCGCGACCGCGTGGTGCGGCTGACCGAATTGGCGGAGCTGACCAGCTTCTCGATTTGGTATTTGTCCAAGACCTATCACGAGATCTATCGCGAAAGCCCGCAGGCGGCATCGGTGCGCCTGCGCCTGGAGCGCGCCTGCGAGTTGCTCGCCGATAGCGTGTGTTCGATCAGCGAGGTCGGCATCGCCTGCGGGTTCGACAACAGTTGCAGCTTCGCGCGGGCTTTCCGCGCGCGTTACGGCATGACCGCGAGCGACTACCGCCAGCAGCGCTGGAACGTCGCGATGGACATCGGATCGAAGGGCATCGAATCGAACGCGAACGAAGCATTCGCGGCGCATGCGGCGATGGAACGTACGGCGAACGAGCGTGCGGTTAATGATCGCATCGTCGACCGGATCGCGCGCAACGCACACAGCGAACGCATCGGCTTCGACGAACCGCGTTGCGAGGCCATCGTCGCCAGCGTGATCGACTGCGCCTCGCGTCGCGCCGCGAACGCGACGCTGAAGCCAAGATCGGCAAACGCTCAGGACCGGAACGGACACACGACCGCACGACCGAGCCCGTAATCTGGCTTGCGTCTTAACGAAAACATAAGCAGGACGCGCGAACGAACGCGTCGCGCCGTTGCGTTCCGTATCGGGAACGCACGTCGCGACGCGGATCGACGCGAAATTTCCGCCGTCGTTTCCATGCGCGCTCGTACGAACGCGCGCGAGCGTTATCGCACTCGCTACCACCCACGCATCAATGGAGAGAGAGACCATGAGTCATCCCCGCAGCAACTCTGCGTTCCGACACGCCGCGCTTCCCGTCGCCGTCGCGGCGGCGCTGACCCCGATGTGGGCGTCGGCGCAAGACAGCGACGAAAAACCCCAGGAACTCGATCGCGTCAACGTCATCGGCACGCGCATTCCGCGCGCCGCGGAGACCGAAGGCACTTCGCCGGTGCTCACCCTCGACCGCACCGCGATCGAGCACACCGGTTTGACCTCGGTCGGCGACGTGCTGTTCAACATCACCGCCAGCTACGGCGGCGCGTTGCGCAACGTCACCACCACCACCAACGGCAGCTACGGTTCGCAGAACGTCTCGCTGCGCGGTCTCGGCGCCGGGCGTACGCTGATTCTCGTCAACGGGCGTCGCTGGGTGACGCAACCGGGCGGCGTGGTCGATCTCAACACCATTCCGATTTCGGTCGTCGAACGCATCGAAGTGCTGAAAGACGGCGCCTCGGCGATCTACGGTTCCGACGCCATCGCCGGCGTGATCAACATCATCACCCAAAGCAATTTCGAAGGCGCCGACGCCAGCGTGTACATCGGCGGTTACACCAAGGGCGATGGCTCGCAGCAATCCTACGATTTCACCGTCGGTGCCAACAGCGACCGCTGGAACGCCATGTTCGGCGTCAGCTATGAAGACAAGCAGGAGGTGTTCGCCGGCGATCGCAAAATCTCCTCGGAGCCCATCTACGGCGGCGGCGATCTCGCCTCGGGCGGCATTTTCGGTTCGGGGACGACGCCGCGCGGCAATTTCACGCGTTGCGCCGGTGCCGTGAGCGGAACGCCCGCCGGTTTCCGTACCTGTACGCCGGTCGCCGGCGGCACGTTCACGTTGGACGAAGGGCGTCCGGGCACGGCCGCGTCGGACTTCCGTCCTTTCGTCAACTTCACCTTCGACGGTTCGGGCAGTTCCGATCGCTACAACTTCGCGCCGGTCAATTATCTGTTGCAGCCGATCGAACGCTTCAACGTGTACGGGCAAAGTTCGTTGCGCTTGACCGACAAAATCAACGCCAACGTCCAGGCGGTCTACACGCATCGCGATTCGGTACAGCAGCTCGCCGAAGTGCCGTTGACCATGGATATCCGCGGCGTGAACGGGCCGCAGTGGGCCTTCGCGCCGACCGCGAACAACGTGTTCAACCCGTTCGGTCAGGATCTGCGCGGCGCCAACTTCCGCGCCATCGCCGTCGGGCCGCGCCACAATTCCTTCGATTTCGACGACACCGCCGTCACCACATGGCTGGACGGCACCTTCGACATCGCCAATCGGGCGATGTATTGGGATGCAGGATTCTCGTACCTGAATTCGCGACGCACGCAGACCGGCGACAACTACATCAATCTGTTCAACCTGCGCAATGCGGTCGGTCCCTCGTTCCGCGACGGCACCGGACTGCATTGCGGTACGCCCGGTAACGTCATCGTCGGCTGCGTCCCGTTCAACGTGTTCGGCGGCCCCGATCTCGGCGTCGGTGCGGGCGTGATCACCCAGGCGGAACGCGATGCGATGGTGCGCTACATCAGCTACAGCCTGAACGATCATCAGGAATCCGTCACCCACGATTATTTCGCCAATCTTTCCGGCGAAATCGTCGAATTGCCGGCCGGCCCCTTGGGCTTCGCGATCGGCGCCGAGCACCGTCGCGACAAGATCGACGTCTCGCAGGACGCCCTGGTCGCCGGCGGCGGTTCGTCGACCAATTTCGCGGAGCCCTCGCGCGGCGAGGTCAGCGTCGACGAGTATTACCTCGAGTTGAACGCGCCGCTTCTGGCCGACATCCCGGGGTTCAAATTGCTCGAATTGAACGTGGCGGCGCGCCGTTCCGATTACGACGCCAGCGGCTTCTTCGGCGGACGCAACGTCAAGCCGGATATCGGCGGCGATACGGCGAAGAAAATCGGCATCAAATGGCAGGTGTTCGACGATTTGCTGCTGCGCGCCACCCACTCCGAATCGTTCGCGGCGCCCTCGACGGTCGCTCTGTTCGGCGGCGGTACCGAAACCTTCGCGCCCGCAGCCGACCCTTGCAATCCCTTCAATATCGGCAATGCGGCGACGAATTCCGCGCGCTGTCAGGCGGATGGCGTGCCCATCGGCGGCGTCGCGCAGCCCAACGGGCAAATCCGCTCGTTGGTTGGCGGCAACCCGAATCTGAAGCCGGAAACGGCCACCACCCGAAGCATCGGTATCGTCTACAGTCCGAGCTGGGTCGAGGGTCTGAACGTCAGCCTCGATTGGTACAAGATCGAACTGGAGGATGCGCTGGCCGGCCGCAATACGCAGGGCATTCTCAACGGCTGTTATCAGAACTTCGGCGCCGGCCCTACCGCGCCGGTGGATGCCGCGCAGCAAGCCCTGTTCTGTTCGCTGATTCAGCGCGACACCACCGGTAACATCCTCGAATTGCGCACCAGTTCGTTCAATCTGAACAAAGGTTTCGTGGAAGGTTACGACTTGCAATTCACGTATGCGCTGCCGGAGACGGCCTGGGGCAAGTTCGCGTTCCAATGGGATAACACCTACACCATCGAGAACAACCTCAACGCGGCGTCGGCGCGCGGCATCACCATCGGCAATTACACCGGAAACCCGAACTGGCGTTTGCGTTCCAACCTGACCGCTTCGTGGCAGAAGGGCGACTGGAACGCCAGTTGGGCCGTGCGCTACTACTCGGGCATGGACGAAGCCTGCGCCGGCGGCAACTACTTCGAGTACGGCATCAGCCCGCGTGAGCTTTGCGATCACGATATTTACGATGCCAACGGCAATTTCCTGCGTTTCGAAAACCGCATTCCGTCGACGACCTTCCACGACGTGCAAGTGGGCTGGAAGACGCCGTGGAACGGCAAGGTCACGTTCGGCGCGCGCAACGTCTTCGGGAAAGACCCGCCGGTCGTTCAAGGTTCGTTCGCGCATTCCTTCGATGGCGCTTACGATCTGCCGGGCGGTGGCTTCTTCTACATGCAATACAACCAGAAGTTCTGATCCCCTCGCGCGAGCGCGCCCCCCGCGCCCGCACGAACCGTTCGTTCGCGTTCCGTGTCTCTCTCCACGGTCGCGACCGACGTTCAAGCCCCGGTTCGCCGGGGCTTTTTTATGGCGATGCATATCGGGTATCGCGCGCTGAGCCGACGTGCGTTCCGACGGATTCGAGCGCGTCGATCGGGCGTCGTCGCTTCGAGGCGGACCGCGCGTGGCGTTTCCGTCGATATCGCGGGCGGCGTCGCTGCTGTCGGAACGCTGATCCGGCGCAAGGCAGGGGTCGAATTTCGCCCTACAATGCCGGCGCCCCATCCGAATGCGTCCGCGCCAGGATCTCGCCGTGAAACTGCCCGTGCCCTTCCTTCAGATTCCGCTGCTGTTCGACGCCGATGCGCTGGCGGCCGAAATCGAGGCGCTGGGCGAGTCGGTCTGGAAGCCGCATCCGCAGGGTTTCGCCGGCAATTCGATGCTGCCGCTGGTGTCGGTCGGCGGCGATCCGGACGACGAAGCGTTCTCCGGCGACATGCGGCCCACGTCGCACCTGCAGCGTTGCCGTTATCTGCGCCAGGTCATCGCCAGTTTCGGCGCCACCGTCGGCCGCACGCGTTTGATGCGTTTGGCCGGGCAGGCGGAAGTCGCTCGCCATACCGACCAGGGCTACTACTGGGTCGAACGCATGCGCATTCACGTGCCGATCGTGACCCAGCCGACGGTGCAGTTCGAATGCGACGCCATCACCATCAACATGGCCCCGGGCGAGTGCTGGATCTTCGACACCTGGCGGCAACATCGCGTGCTCAACGACGCGACGCGTTCGCGCATCCATCTGGTCTGCGACAGCGTCGGCGGCGCGGCGTTTTGGGAGCTCGCCGCGCACGGTCGCACCCACGATGCGCCGAAAGACGGATGGCCCGCGCGACGCGTAACGCCGGACGCGAACACGCCGGCTGAGTTCGCCTGCGAGAGTCGCAATGTCCCGACGGTGATGACGCCGTGGGAACTGAGTCAACATTTGTCGTTCTTGATCGCCGAGTCGCTGCCGCACGCGCAGTTGCCGACGTTGCAGCAGTCCGTCATGCGTTTGGTGCGGCAATGGAAGGGGCTGTGGGCGCAATACGGCGATTCGCCCGAAGGCCGCCCGCAATTCCGGGCCGCGTTCGACGCCTTCGCCGCCGGCCTCAAGCCGCAGGCCCAGGGCGTGACCCTGCGTAACGAGATGCCGTTCTTCCAGGTGCTGATGGTGATGCTCTCGCGCGCCGTGGTGGCGCCCGCTGGCGGCTACGTCGCGGCGAAACCGCCGGGCGAGTACGCCTGATCGGCAGCGGAACGATGCCGTAACGGCGCTGGAATGCCGCGTTCGCGGCGCCCAAGAAAAAACCGCGCAAATGCGCGGTTTTTTCTTGTCGATGCCTTCGTCGATGACGTGTCGCGATGAAGCCGATCGGCATCGCCTTCTTCAGAACCGCCGTCCTCAGAACCGCGGCTTCTCGCTTTCCGGCATGTCGTTGTAGCGTTCGATCGCTTCGAGAATAATGCGCTTGGCTTCCTCGACGCCGCCCCAGCCGTCCAGCTTCACCCATTTGCCTTTTTCGAGGTCTTTGTAGTGCTCGAAGAAATGGCCGATGCGTTCGATCCAGTGTTCGCTGACCTGGTCGATGTCCTGGATGTGCTTGTAGCCGGAGAAGACTTTGTCGACGGGCACCGCGAGCAACTTTTCGTCGCCGCCGGCTTCGTCTTTCATGCGCAACACGCCGACCGGGCGCACGCGGATCACCGAGCCGGGGATCAACGGCAGCGGCAGGATCACCAGCACGTCGGCCGGGTCGCCGTCGCCGCAGAGCGTGTGCGGGATGTAGCCGTAATTGCACGGGTAGCGCATTGGCGTGGACAGGATGCGATCGACGAAGATCGCGCCGGACTCCTTGTCCACCTCGTATTTGACCGGCTCGGCGTCCTTCGGGATTTCGATGATGACGTTGATTTCGTCCGGCGGATGTTTGCCGGTGGAGACGAGATCCAGGCCCATGCGGGGCTCCTGTGCGTACGGGGTGGGGCAGTTTACCCCGGCTGTTGTTGCGCAGCGGCATTCGCGGGCGAAAAGCCCTCGGAGCGGTTCGATCGGCGAGGTCGGACGCGCGTGTTCGCGCCTCAGCGCATCGCTTCTGCGATGTCCTGTTCTTCGATCCGCAGCGGTTCGCCGCCGTTGGCGTCGGCGAGGATTTTTCGCGCGATCAGGGCATTCATCGGCGCCAGTGCGCTGAAATGGTTGGCGTGCGGCACCAGGAAGGCGCGCACCTGCGGGTTGCGGTTCGCGGCGCGCATCTGCGCCAAGTCGGCGACGTTGCCGTCCCGATCGCCCTCGAACAGATAGGTCGGGCTGCGGATCGACGGCAGCCAATAACCGGGCGAACGCAGGCGGATTTCCCGCGCATCGTCCAGCGATACCGGCAGCATGTCGGGGCCGTAGACCGACACGTCATGCACCGGGCCGAAGGCGAAGGTCGCGCGGAAACGCGCATCGGTTTCGGCGGTCAACAGCGCCAGGGTGCCGCCGGTGCTGTGGCCGCCCAAATAAATGCGCTGCGGATCGACGTAGTCGAGCGTCGCCAGATAATCGGCGGCGGCCAGCACATCCTGCACTTCGCCGTAGAAACCTTCGCGCACACCGGGGTTGTCGTTGCCGCCGCGCAGCGAGGGGAACATCGCGACGATGCCCGCTTCGCGGTACGCCATCGCGCTTTGGTCGTTGTCGCGCGGCTGCGGCGACCAGACGTCGCCGATGGTGTTGCAGTCGCCGCCGGTCAACCACACGATCGCCGGCCGTTTGCCCAGCGTCGCGGGACGCGGCGTGAGGTAGGCCGAATATTCGCCGCCGGGCGCGCGATAGCGGACCAGGGCATAGAGGTCGGCGGGCGGCATCGGCGGCGCGGTGCCGTCGCGTTCCTGGCGAATGAGCCGGGTCGCGACATCCGCGCGGGCTTGCGACAGCGTGGGGCTTTCCGCCGCGGTGTCTGCCGCCGCTGAGCCCGTCGCATCGCTGGGCGTGCAGGCCGAAAGCGCGCAGACCGAAAGCACGCAACAAAAAGCCGCCACGAGGGCGGCGTTTCGGATCGAGTGGCGCGATGGGTTCATCGAGGTCTCGTCGTTGTCTTGTCTTGTCTTGCTGTGCGTTGCGGCGCCGCGCGGGCGCCGGATCGCTCATTGATGGTGCGGCGTTGCGGTGTCCGGACACGCCCGCGAGGACACGCCCGCGAGGGCGCGCCCGGTGCCACGTTTACTTCACCGACACTTCGACCCGGCGGGCTTCGTCGGCGTTGCCGTCGCCGGTGGTCAGCGC
>JADZBF010000085.1 GCA_020852215.1 Lysobacter sp.
ACCGCTCTAACGACGGACCGCGCTGCCGAAGCCGCGAGCGACGCCGACGATCGTGCGCACGATCCCCAGGCTTTCGACGCTCGCGCCTTCGACGACGACGCGACCGATGCCGCATTCGCCGTGGGTGAGGCGCCCACCGTGCCGCCGGTAGAACCGGCCTGGAGCCGCGGCGCCAAAGCCATCGACGAGACGACGGCCGCCATGCCATCGACGCCGTCCACCGCGGTGCCGCGTTGGCACGACCCGCTGACCGTCTCGCTCGACGAGGCCGCCATCGCGGCCGAAGTCGCGCCGCTGAATCCCGCACCGCCGGGGCTGGCCCGCATCGATCTGGCCAAGGCCTATCTCGACATGGGCGATCGCGATACCGCGCGCAGCCTGTTGCGCGAAGGCGCGGCGCTAGGCGACCGCGCCTCGCGCGACGAAGCGGTCCGCCTGTTGCGGGACCTCACCTGATCCGATTCGGCCGGGCGTCCTGACGTGCGTTACGCCCTCGGCGTCGAATACGACGGCAGCGAGTACCACGGCTGGCAGCGACTGACCGCGCACGACGCGACGCCCGACGAAACGGCGTCCGCGCCGGTCACGCTGCAGGCCACGCTGGAAGCCGCGCTGTCGAAGGTGGCCGCGCATCCTGTCGCGACGATCTGCGCCGGCCGCACCGATGCCGGCGTGCATGCCGAATGCCAGGTCGTCCACTTCGACAGCGAGGCGCCGCGCACGACGCGCGCCTGGACGCTGGGCGTCACCGCGGCGCTGCCGCCATCGATGCGCATCCGCTGGTGCGCGCCGGTACCGGACGACTTCAATGCGCGCTTTTCGGCGCGCGCGCGGCGCTATCGCTACCGACTGCTGAATCATCCAGTGCGGCCCGCGTTGGGTCGGCAGTTCGTGGCGTGGGAACGGCGCCCGCTGGATGCAGACGCGATGCACCGCGCCGCACAGCAATTGCTCGGCGAACGCGATTTCTCCGCGTTCCGCACCGTGCATTGCCAAGCGGCGCACGCGCGTCGCGAATTGCAGCGACTGGACGTGACCCGCGAGGGCGATGTCGTCGTCTTCACCGTGCAGGCGAATGCGTTTTTGCATCATCAGGTCCGCAACATGGTCGGATCGCTGCTGGAAGTCGGCGCGGGCGAGCGCCCGGAGTCGTGGATCGCCGAGGTGCTGGAAGGGCTCGATCGCACGCTCGCCGGACCGACCGCGCCCGCGCAGGGCCTCGTCTTTGTCGGCCCGCGCTACCCGCGCGACTGGCCTTTGCCCGAAGAGGTGCTGTTCGATGTCTGAGGCTCGTTCGAAATCTTTCGGGAACACGATCTCCTCCCCTTGCGCGCAGCGCAGGGGGAGGCCGGGAGGGGGGGGGGGAAGAGGCGAGATGACTTCTAACCCCTCCCTAACCCTCCACTTCGCTTCGCGAAAGGGAGGGAGCGTCGTCTGGTCGGTGTACGGAATCGACGGATTCATATGTCGTCCGACACGGCAAACGAAGATTTTCAAAAGGCTGTAAGACCATGCATGTCCCCCATCGCACCCGCATCAAGTTCTGCGGCATGACCCGCGTCGAGGACGCGCTCGCCGCGACCGCGCTCGGTGTCGATGCCATCGGCATGATCTTCGCCGCGCGCAGCAAACGCCGGGTCGCGCCGGACGCCGCCGCCGCCATCCGCGAGGCGTTGCCGCCGTTCGTCGCCAGCGTCGCCCTGTTCATGGACAACCCCGCGGACGAGGTGCACGCGACGATCGAGTGCGTGCGGCCGACGCTGCTGCAATTCCACGGCGGCGAAGACGATGCGTTCTGCGCCGCGTTCGGCCTGCCGTATCTCAAGGCGGTGGCCATGGGGAGCGGAAACGGCGGCGACGGCAACAGCGGTGGCGAAGATCCCGCGACGCTGGTCGCGCGCTGGCCCCGCGCCGCGGCTTTCCTGTTCGACAGTCATGCGAAGGGCGAAGCCGGCGGCAGCGGCCGGACATTCGACTGGGCGCGCGTGCCGGCCGGGTTCTCGCGGCCTTTTTTGGTCGCGGGCGGGCTGAAGCCCGATAACGTCTTCGATGCGATTCGCGCCACGGGCTGCTGGGGCGTGGATGTGTCGAGCGGGATAGAGGGCGGAACCCCGAGCGAAACAGCGGGCGAA
Source organism: Lysobacter sp. (assembly GCA_020852215.1). Classification (GTDB taxonomy): domain Bacteria; phylum Pseudomonadota; class Gammaproteobacteria; order Xanthomonadales; family Xanthomonadaceae; genus Lysobacter_I. The sequence goes on from JADZBF010000085.1 coordinate 2,133, forward strand.
ACCGCAGGCGTGAAGGATCTCGCGCGGATGCGACGGTTCGTCGCCGAAGTCGCTCGGGCGGATCGCCGCTGACGTCATCCGTCGGCGATCTCGCCGTCGCGCACGACGCGGCGGTTCGCGGCGCGAGAATTCCCTCGCGATGCGGAAGCGGGTGCGCGAGGCGGTATCCTAGACGTCCGCGCGTTCCGCCTCTTGCGGCCGCGAACCCCCATCGCTCGGACGCCCCGATGCTCGACACGCATACCGATTACGACGCTTTCCCGAACGCCGAAGGCCATTTCGATCGCTTCGGCGGCCGTTTCGTCGCCGAAACCTTGATCGGCCCGCTGCAGGAACTCGCGGCGGCGTACGACGCGGCGCGCGTCGATCCCGACTTCGTCGCCGCGTTCGACAAGGATCTCAAGCACTACGTCGGCCGCCCCAGTCCGATCTATCACGCGGAACGACTCAGCGCCCACGTCGGCGGCGCGCGCATCCTGCTCAAGCGCGAAGACCTCAATCACACCGGCGCGCACAAGATCAACAACACCATCGGTCAGGCGATGTTGGCCTCGCGGATGGGCAAGACGCGCGTGATCGCCGAGACCGGCGCCGGCCAGCACGGCGTCGCCAGCGCCACGGTCGCCGCGCGTCTGGGGCTGGAATGCGTGGTCTACATGGGCGCGACCGATATCGAGCGCCAGAAGATCAACGTCTATCGCATGAAACTGCTCGGCGCCACGGTGGTGCCGGTCACCAGCGGCTCGCAAACGCTCAAGGACGCGCTGAACGAAGCGATGCGCGATTGGGTGACGAATGTGCGCGACACGTTCTACATCATCGGTACCGTCGCCGGTCCGGACCCGTATCCGCGGATGGTGCGCGATTTCAACGCGGTCGTCGGTCGCGAAGCGCGCGTGCAGATGCTGGACGAGTATGGCCGGCTGCCCGATGTCAGCACCGCCGGCGTCGGCGGCGGCAGCAACGCGATCGGCATTTTCCACCCCTTCCTCAACGATGCCGATGTGCGTTTGGTCGGCGCCGAAGCGGCGGGCGAGGGTATCGGCAGCGGCATGCACGCCGCATCGCTCGCGGCCGGTCGCCCCGGCGTGCTGCACGGCAATCGCACGTACGTGTTGTGCGACGACGACGGCCAGATCATCGAAACGCATTCGATCTCCGCCGGTTTGGACTACCCGGGCGTCGGCCCCGAGCATGCGTTACTGAAAGATCGCGGCCGCGCCGAGTACGTCGGCATCACCGACGCCGAAGCGATGGAAGCGTTTCATCTGCTCGCGAAAACCGAGGGCATTCTGCCTGCGCTGGAATCCAGTCACGCCGTCGCCCAGGCGATGAAACTCGCGCGCGAACTGCCCAAGGACGCGCTGGTGCTGTGCAATCTGTCCGGCCGCGGCGACAAGGACGTGCACACCATCGCGGCGCGGGAAGGGATCGTGTTCTGATCCTGCCGATTTCGGCATAAGGCTTCCTGCAACGCATTCGAAATTTTCAAGACAAACAGGTATCGCGATGTCCCGTTTTTTGATCCGCTGTTCCGCGCTGTTGCTTCTGTTGGCGGCTTTTCCCGCATTCGCATTGAAATACGAGCCCACGATTTGGCCGTTGCGCGATGGCTTGATTCCGCCGTTCGAGATGGCCGGCAAGGTCGATGTGGTGAATGCGCAGCCCGATACCAAGGATGCCGTCGTCTATAAGTACGGCGTTAAGTTGATCTCGAGCTACAACGCCATCACCGAAGTCATGGCGCAGCAGATTCGCGAGGAAGTCGCCAAGAACGGCAGCCCGACGGATGGGCCGGACAAGCGGGTCGAAATCAAGGTCCTGCACCTGCTGAGCAAGTACAAATTCTTCTATTGGAACAGCGTGATTCGCTACGAAGTGCGTCTTGGCGATGGCACGAGCTTGAGCAAGGAAGTGCCGCACGGCAGCGGCGCGGTCCATCAGGATCTCAACGGCTGCATCGCCGAAGGCGTGATGGTATTGCTCAACGACCCGAAGGTTCGCGAATACCTGTCGTCTCGCGACGGCGCTGCGTCGCCCGCAACACCCGAGGCGCCCGTAACGCCCGAGGCGCCCGTAACGCCCGAGGCGCCCGCAACGCCCGAGACGCCCACAACGCCCGAGGCACCCGCAACGTCCGAGGCACCCGCAACGTCCGAGGCGCCCGCAACGCCCGAGGCGCCCGCAACGCCCGAGGCGCCCGCAACGCCCGAAGTCGTTCCGCCGCCGCCGGGTTCGGATTCGAGCCTGTGAACATGAACCGCATCGACACCCGCTTCGCGCAACTCAAATCCGCCGGCCGCAAGGCGCTGGTGCCGTTCCTCACCGCGGGCGATCCGTCGAAGGAGGCCACCGTGCCGGTGATGCACGCCTTGGTCGAAGCCGGCGCGGACGTGATCGAGCTGGGCGTGGCGTTTTCCGACCCGATGGCCGATGGCCCGACGATCCAGCGCAGTTCCGAGCGCGCGTTGGCGCGCGGGGCGGGGCTGAGCTTCGTGCTGGATGCCGTGCGGGAGTTCCGCACGAACGACGCGCAGACGCCGGTGGTGCTGATGGGCTATCTCAACCCGATCGAAATCCGCGGCTACGCGCGGTTCGCCGAAGAGGCCGCCGCCGCCGGAGTGGACGGCGCGCTATTGGTCGATTTGCCGCCGGAAGAGGCCGACGATCTGCGCGCCGCGATGGCCGCGCACGGTCTGTCGCTGATCCTGTTGGCGTCGCCGACCACGCCGGATACGCGCCTCGACCGCCTCTGCCGCGACGCGGAAGGCTATCTCTACTACGTCAGCTATGCCGGCGTGACCGGCGCCGATCGTTTGGATACGGGCGATGCCGGCGAGCATTTGGCGACCATCCGCGCCCGTGCCGGCGTGCCGGTGGTGGCCGGGTTCGGCATCAAGGACGCCGCCAGCGCGGCGACCATGGCCCGCGTCGCCGAGGGTGTGGTGGTCGGCAGCGCTTTGGTGAGCGCTCTGGCCGAGGCCGCCGATGTCGCCGACGCCTGCGTCCGCGCGCGCGCTTTCCTGTCCCCGCTGCGCGCGGCGCTCGACGCCGGCTGACCGCTCCGCCATTTCCCGCAGATGGCCCATGGCCCCGCGGATGGCCCGCGGATGGCCCCGCGCGAACCGCCCGCTTTTCGTCCCGCTCCGCGCGCGACCATTCGCCACCGAACGGAGAACTTCGGGCCGTCTTGCTAGACTGGCGCGCTCGGGCCGCCGGCCACAGCAGAAGACCACACCGCACGCATGTCCTGGCTGAAGAAATTGATGCCTGCCCGCATCCGCACGGAAAGCGGCGCCTCGCGCAAACGCAGCGTCCCCGAAGGCCTGTGGGAAAAATGCGACGGCTGCGGTGCGGTGCTCTACCGGCAGGAATTGCAAGACAACCTGGAGGTCTGCCCCAAGTGCGGCTTCCATATGGCGATTCGCGCCCGCGCGCGGCTCGCCGGCTTTCTCGATGCCGGCAGCGGCCGCGAAATCGGCGGCGATCTCGCCCCGACCGACGTACTCAAATTCCGCGATCAGAAGAAATATTCCGAGCGCATCAAATCCGTGCAGAAAGCCACCGGCGAGCGCGACGCGCTGATCGCGATGGAAGGCGCGCTCAAGGGCCGGTCGATCGTCGCGGCCTCGTTCGATTTCGCGTTCATGGGCGGCTCGATGGGTTCGGTGGTCGGCGAGCGCTTCGCGCGCGGCGCCGAGCGTGCGGCGGAACTCGGTTCGCCGTTCGTGTGTTTCTCCGCCAGCGGCGGCGCGCGCATGCAGGAAAGCCTGTTTTCGCTGATGCAGATGGCGAAAACCTCCGCTGCGCTGGGTCGCTTGCGCGCGAAGGGCTTGCCATACATCTCGGTGCTGACGCATCCCACCACCGGCGGCGTGTCGGCGTCGTTCGCGATGCTGGGCGATATCAACATCGCCGAACCCGGCGCGCTGATCGGTTTCGCCGGTCCGCGCGTGATCGAACAGACCGTGCGCGAAAAATTGCCCGAAGGCTTCCAGCGTTCGGAATTCCTGCTCGACCACGGCGCGATCGACCAAATTTGCGATCGCCGCGAACAGCGTGATCGCATCGCGCATCTGGTGGCGATGATGATGCGTCTGCCGCCTCCGGAAGACGATGCGGTGGCGGGTTGATCGCGCAGCGAGGCGACAAGGAATGACGCGAAAAATCGGGTCTCTTCCCTTGTTGGCCGGCATAGCGCTGCTTGCGCTGCTCGCGGGCTTGATCATCCTCTCCCGGTCCGGCGAAAACGAACTTCTGTCGGGCCCTTGGCGCAACGCGTTCGGACACCCGCTCCCGGCGACGGTGGACGAACAGCGCGAGTTCATGCGCCTCTCGCTGCTGACGTTGCTCGAATCGCCGGGGCGCCGGCGGGCTGGCGTCGCGCCGCGGACGGTCGTCGCGACCTCTCCGGGGGCGACGCGGCTCGCGTTGAACGCCATTCCGAGTCGACTCTGTAACGAGATTCCGCAATTGCATACGTGCACGCCGAACGCGAGCGGCCGCTCGCTGATTTCGGAAACGCCGCCGCCGAACGCGAAAAAGTTCGAACGCCTGCCGATCGCGTTGCGGCGGGCTCTGGTGCAGGCCAAGCCTGTATCCAAATATCTCCCCGACCCGGGCGTGCCCGGTGTCGTGGTCTATAACGATGGCGCTCCTTTGCCGGCGGAAAAAGAGCGCTTGGTGCGGGCTTTGTTTCGTGGCGAGGTCAAGGGCGGGCTCGGTCACTACCTGGCGACATGGGCCGTGGTGTCGGTCGACGGCCAGACCGCGCTGATGGATGTGACCGCGACGGGGGCCACCGATACCGGCGGTTACGCAGCGATCGAAGTCTTCAAGCGCGATCCTGGAGGCTGGCGTTTGGCCGAAAGGCTCACGTATTGAATGCCTGTGTTCTGAAGGCCAGTTCTGAAAGCGTGCTCTGAAAGCGTGTTCTGAAAGCGCGTGTCGCGCGTTCCGGCACCGGCGAACGCGACGACCTGTACACCCCGTTTCACTTCTGACGAGATCCGATTCACCATGGCACGCAAATATTTCGGCACCGACGGCATCCGCGGCAGAGTGGGCGAGGGCGCGATTTCGGCCGATTTCGTGCTGCGTCTGGGCAATGCCTACGGCCATGCGCTGCGCGCCTCGGTGCGGCACGTGGACGAGCGTCATGGCGGCGAATGGCGCAAACCGCTGGTGGTGATCGGCAAGGACACGCGCATTTCCAATTACATGTTCGAAGCGGCGCTGGAAGCCGGTTTGGTCGCGGCCGGCGTGGACGTGCAATTGATGGGCCCGATGCCCACGCCCGCGGTCTCGCATCTCACGCGCTCGCTGCGCGCCGACGGCGGCATCGTCATCAGCGCCTCGCATAACCCGCATTACGACAACGGCATCAAATTCTTCTCGGCCGAGGGCGAAAAACTCGACGACGCCACCGAACTGGCGATCGAAGCCGCGCTGGAACACCCGTTTTCCACCGTGCCGTCGGACCAACTGGGCAAAGCCGTGCGCACCCGCGACGCGGTGGCCCGTTATGTGGAAGCCTGCAAGACGTCGGTGCCGCGGCATTTCGATTTGGGCGGTATGAAATTAGTGGTCGATTGCGCCCACGGCGCCACCTACCAACTCGGCCCCTTGGTGCTGCGCGAATTGGGCGCGCAGGTCGAGGCCATCGGCATCGATCCCAACGGTTTGAATATCAACGACGGCGTCGGTTCGACCCATCCCGAAGCCCTGGCGGCGCGGGTGCTCGCGACCGGCGCGGCGCTCGGCATCGCTTTCGACGGCGATGGCGACCGCGTCTTGTTCGTCGACAGCGACGGGCAGGTGCGCGACGGCGACGATCTGCTCTACGTCCTGGCGTCCGACTGGCAGGAAAGCGGGCGATTGCAGGGGCCGGTCGTGGGCACGTTGATGACCAATTACGGCCTGGAACGTGCGCTCGCCGAGAAAAACATCGGTTTCCTGCGTACCAAGGTCGGCGACCGTTACGTGCATCAAGCCTTGCTGGAGCACGGTGGCATGCTGGGCGGCGAAACCTCGGGCCATTTGCTGTGTCTGGACCGCGTGAGCTCCGGCGACGGCATCGTCAGCGCGCTGCAGGCGCTGGAAGTGCTGCGTCGGCGCGGCGTCAGCCTGCAGCAGGCCTTGTCGGGCTTTTCGAAAGTGCCGCAGAAGACCGTGAACGTGAAGATCGTCGCCGGGGCCAAACCCGCCGAGGCCGAGTCCGTCAAAGCCGCACTGGCCGAAGCGCAGGCGGCGGTGCAGGGCAGGGGCCGCGCCTTTCTGCGCCCGTCCGGCACCGAGCCGGTGGTGCGGGTGACGGTCGAGGCCGACGACGCGGCGCTGATGCAGACGACGCTCGACGGCTTGGTCGAGGCGGTCCGCGCGGCGGTGTGATCGCGTCGCCCGGTGGCTCGGTACGCAGCCAGCGCTTGATCTCGCTCAAAACCGCCCCGTCGGGCTTTCCCGCAGACTGCGGCCCCGCACGCCTGCCGGTAGGCCTCCGGCTGGGCGATAATCCGTCTTCTCGAACACGACCGACGCACCCACAGGACGACCTCACGCCATGAGCGAACAGCCCTATATCCCGACCCTCGACATCCGCCGCTTCACCGAGCCGTCGAGCAGCGCCGATCGCGATACTTTCGTCGCCGAACTCGGCGCCGCTTACCGCGAGTGGGGCTTCGCCGGTATCCGCGGCCACGGCATTCCGCAGGACCTGATCGACGGCGCCTACGATGCGTTCCTGAAATTTTTCGCCCTGCCCGAAGCGACCAAAAAGCAGTACCACATTCCCGGCGGCGGCGGCGCGCGCGGCTACACGCCGTTCGGCATCGAAACCGCCAAGGATTCCAAGCATTTCGATCTGAAAGAGTTCTGGCACGTCGGCCGCGAAGTGCGCGACGAGAAATACGCCGATGTGATGGCGCAGAACGTTTGGCCCGCCGAAGCTCCGGAATTCCGCGAACGCGCCCTGGCGCTGTACGGTGCGCTCGATGCGCTGGGCGCGCGCGTACTGTCCGCGCTGGCCTTGAATCTCGGCCTCGACGAGCAGTATTTCGCAGACAAAACCAACAACGGCAATTCGATCCTGCGCCCGATCCACTACCCGCCGATCACCGCAGACGACGTGCCGAACGTGCGCGCCGGCGCGCACGAAGACATCAACCTGATCACGCTGCTGGTCGGCGCCAGCGCCGAAGGCCTGCAGGTGCTCTCGCGCAAAGGCGAATGGGTGCCTTACACCGCCGCCGCCGACACCATCGTGGTCAACATCGGCGACATGCTGCAGCGCCTCACCAATCACGTGCTGCCGTCGACGACCCATCGCGTGGTCAATCCCCCGGGCGAAAAAGCGCGCCAGCCGCGCTATTCCACGCCGTTCTTCCTGCACCCGAACCCGGACTTCGTGATCGACGTGCTGCCGAATTGCGTGACCGCCGAAAACCCCAGCCGCTATCCGGAATCGATCACCGCGCAAGGCTATCTCGAAGAGCGTCTGCGCGAGATCAAGTTGATGTGAGCGGCCACGGAGGTGCGGCCATCGTCGCCCTTCTCACCCTTCTGCCCTCTCTGTCATCCCGAGCCGAAGGCGAGGGACCTGCTGTCGTAGCTGAAGCGATTCACGGCAACTCGCACGTCGGGAATTGCGCTCAAACAGGTCCCTCATCCCGCTGCGCGGAATTCGGGATGACAGTGAAACATCGGCGATCCGCACATCGCGATGCGCCATGCGCGATGCGCGTCTCACTCCGCGTCGCGAAATTCCTTGCTCTTGCTCGCCACCAAGGCGCGCGCAAGGCCATCGGGCAAATACTTCGACACGACCGCGATGACGCGATTCGCGCCGCCGGTGATGCAGCGCGTGTCGCCTCGCTCCACCGCATCGATGCCCAGGCGCGCGACCGTCTCGGCATCCAACCACAACCATTTCGGCAATTTCGAGACGCGTTCGCGCATGCCGTTGACGTCGTGGAATTCGGTGTAGGTGAAGCCCGGGCACAGCGCGGTGACATGCACGCCCTTGGGTTTCATTTCCAGCGCGAGGCATTCCGAGAATCGGATCATGAAGCCCTTGGCCGCGCCGTACAGCGTATGGCCCGCCGACGCCGGGACCAATCCGGCCAGCGAGGCGACGTTGAGAATCCGCCCGTGGCCGGCGGCTTCCATCGCGGGCAAAAAGCGGTGGGTCAGTTCGGCGACGGCCGTCACCATCACCTGCAGAAAATCGGCGTGGGTCTTCCAGTCTTCGGACAGGTAACGACCGGGCACGCCGTAACCGGCGTTGTTGACCAAATGCGAGACCGTCCATCCGCGCCGTGCGATCTCGGCGTGCAGCGCGGCCGGTGCCGCCGGGTCGGCCAAATCGGCGGCGACCGTCGCGACCTCCACCTGCGCGCGCAGGCGCTCGGCGAGAGCATCGAGACGATCGAGCCGACGCGCGGTGAGGATCAGCGGCACGCCGCGGCGCGCGTATTCGCTTGCGATGGCGGCGCCGATGCCGCTGGAGGCGCCGGTGATCAAAGCGTAGCCGGGGCCGGTGGTGGGCGAGGTCGGTGCGGGCATCGTGAATGCGTTCCGAAAACGAGGCGGCAAGCATAGCCCGAGGCGGCCAAGGGTCTGGCATCGGTTATCCTGATCGCCTTCCGTTCGAGAGACGTCGCATGCGCCGCAAAATCGTCGCCGGTAATTGGAAAATGCACGGAACGCGCAATTTCGCCCACGATCTGGTGCGCGATGTGTTGGCCGGCGGGCCCGCCGAGGGCGTGGACATCGTGCTGCTGCCGCCGACGCCGTACCTGGGCGAGTTGATCGCGAGCTTCCAAGGCGAGAAGCTGGGCTTCGGCGCCCAGGACGTGAGCGCCAACGAGAAAGGCGCGTTCACCGGCGAGGTGTCCGCGGGCATGTTGGTCGACATCGGCGCCCGCTACGGGTTGGTGGGGCATTCCGAACGCCGTCAGTACCACGGCGAGAACGATGCGCTGATCGCCCGCAAGTTCGTCGCCGCCAAACACGCCGGGCTGGTGCCGATCCTGTGCATCGGCGAATCCCTGCACGAGCGCGAGGCCGGCCAAACCGAGTACCGCCTCGAGAAGCAGATCGGCG
>JADZBF010000086.1 GCA_020852215.1 Lysobacter sp.
CAATCGCCGACCGCGGTCGCGGCCTCGCGGCGTCGAATCGTGCGCACGGCGCTCATTGCGCGGGCGTCCACGGCGCGCGCCAGAACCGCCAACGCTGCGCCGCGCGCAGACGCAAACGGCGACCGTCTGCGGCGTCGAGCGTGAGCGATGACAGCGCGCTCGAACGCAGCGCGGCCATCGCGGGACGCAGCCAATCGTCCTGGAATCGTTTCAAATCGCGCTCGCGATGCAGGTCGTACAGGCCGGGCATCGTCGATTTTCCGGCGTCGTCGGCGGTTCCGGTATCCGCGAAACGCATCGGCAAACCCGCATCAGGGACACCTGCGAAATACGCGCAATCCCGCAACGTGTCGTCGTCGCTGCGCACGCGCGCCGCCGCGATGCGCACGCGATCGGGCAGACGGCCACCACCCCACACCCACAGCGCATTGATCGGCGGCAGGCCGCGTTCGCGTCGCTGCTCGTTCGCCGGATGCTGATGCAGCACGATCTGCGCTTCGTTGAGCAATGCGCGCCACACGCGTGCCGCATCGCCGTGCGGCAAGTGCTCGAACATATCTTCGCCCAGCGCGGCTTCCGGCTCGCTGAAATCGGGCCATTGGCTACCCGCTGGCAGGCGCAGATACCAACGCGTCGGCGTAGGCGCATCCAGCGCGAATCCGCGGTCGCCGAACAGCGGGCGCAGCGCCGACAGCATGGCGTCGGTTTCATCGCGGGTCGGCGACAGCGCTTCGCCGTAGGCGAGCAAACGCGCGCCGTTGATGTCGGGACGCACATACGCCGGATCGGCGCGCAGCCACGCGGCATCGGTCGCATCGCCCGCGTCGCGATGACGCGACAGCGCGGCGGGCGACCAACGCGCCGGCAGCAGTTCGACGTAACGCAAACGCTGCGCCGCACGCCCCGTGTCCGCTTGCGGCAGCGCGTCGGCTCGTCCGAGCGCTCGAGCGCAGTCGGCGGAGAACGACTGCCGTCCGAACGCGGCCCATTCGGGCAGCAAGAACACCGCTTCCGTGGCGCTCGTCGCTGCTGCGCTCGTCGCTGCGCTCGTAGAAGGCTTCATGGCGCCGATGGCGCTGATCAGCCGCGGTATTCGACTTGCATCAACTCATACTCGCGCTTGCCCGCGGGCGCGTCGATTTCGACGACATCGCCCTCGTGCTTGCCGATCAACGCGCGCGCCAACGGCGACGAAATCGCGATCATGCCCAGTTTGATATCGGCTTCGAGGTCGCCGACGATCTGGTAGTTCTTCTCTTCGCCGCTTTCCACGTCGGCCAGGACGACGCTGGCGCCGAACACCACGCGCGAGCCGGCGTTGAGCGTGGACACATCGATGACTTGCGCGTGCGACAACTCCGCTTCGAGCTGCTTGATGCGGCCTTCGATGAAGCCCTGCTGCTCGCGTGCGGCATGATATTCCGCGTTCTCGCGAAGATCGCCGTGCGCTCGCGCTTCGGCGATCGCGGCGATCACCGCCGGTCGCTGCACCGACTTCAGTTGTTCGAGTTCTGCGCGCAAACGTTGCGCGCCTTTGAGGGTGAGCGGGGCTCTCATGCTGGCTCCGATGCCTGGTTGATCGATTCGTGCAATTCTTGCAAGGCCCACACTGGGCCGGTGTCGCGGTATTCGAGCGAATGCAGCAACGCCTTCGCGCCAGAAATAGTCGTCGAATAGGTGACGCGTTGCTGCAAGGCTTCGCGGCGGATCGAGAACGAGTCCGCGATCGCTTGCTTGCCTTCGGTGGTGTTGACGATGTACGCGATTTCGCCGTTCTTGATCCGATCGACGATATGCGGTCGACCTTCGATGACCTTATTGACCAGTTCGCAAGCGATGCCTTGCTCGCGCAGCCACGCCCCGGTGCCCGCGGTGGCGACCAGGCCGTAGCCGCGGCGAATCAACTCGTTGGCGACCTCCAACACGCGACGCTTGTCGGGATCGCGCACCGAAATGAAGGCTTTTCCGATCGGCGGCGCTTTGATGCCCGCCGCCTCCTGCGCGCGCGCGAACGCGGCGCCGAAATTCTCGCCGACGCCCATCACTTCGCCGGTCGAACGCATTTCCGGGCCCAGGATAGGATCGACGTTCTGGAATTTCGCGAACGGGAAAATCGCTTCCTTCACCGAGTAGTAGCGCGGGATGACCTCGACGGTCGCGCCCTGCTCCGCCAGCGTTTTGCCGGCCATGCAGCGGGCGGCGATCTTCGCCAAGGCCATGCCCGTGGCTTTGGACACGAACGGCACGGTGCGCGAAGCGCGAGGGTTCACTTCCAGCAGGAAGATGCTGTCGCTGCCGTCGTCCTCGGTCTGCACCGCGAACTGGGTGTTCATCAAGCCCACGACCTTCAACGCCTTCGCCAAGGCGCGCACTTGATCGCGCAGACGATCCTGCGTGGCCGGCGCGAGCGAGTACGGCGGCAGCGAGCACGAGGAATCGCCCGAATGCACGCCGGCTTCCTCGATATGCTGCATCACGCCGCCGATCAGTACCTGACCATCCTTGTCGGCGATGATGTCGACATCGACCTCGACCGCGTGATCGAGGAAGCGATCGAGCAACACCGGCGAATCGTTCGAGACCTTCACCGCTTCGCGCATGTAGCGTTCGAGGTCGGCGTCGGCATGCACCACTTCCATCGCGCGACCGCCGAGCACGTAACTCGGTCGCACCACCAGCGGATAACCGATTTCGCGCGCCAAGGTCAGCGCTTCTTCAGCGCTACGCGCGGTGCGGTTCGGCGGCTGCAGCAGGCCGAGTTGGTCCACCAACTTCTGGAAGCGCTCGCGATCTTCGGCCAAGTCGATCGAATCCGGCGAGGTGCCGATCACCGGCACGCCATTGGCTTCCAGCGCGCGCGCGAGTTTCAGCGGCGTTTGCCCGCCGTACTGCACGATCACGCCCTTGGGTTTCTCCAACTCGACGATCTCCAGCACGTCTTCGAGCGTCAACGGCTCGAAATACAAGCGATCGGACGTGTCGTAGTCGGTCGAGACGGTTTCCGGGTTGCAGTTGACCATGATGGTCTCGTACCCGTCTTCGCGCAGCGCCAGCGATGCGTGGACGCAGCAATAATCGAATTCGATGCCCTGCCCGATCCGGTTCGGGCCGCCGCCGAGCACGATGATCTTATCGCGGCCGCTCGGCGCGGCCTCGCATTCGTCCTCGTAGGTCGAATACAGATACGCGGTGGTGGTGGCGAACTCGGCCGCGCAGGAATCCACGCGTTTGTAGACCGGACGCACCCCGAAGGCTTTGCGCAGCGCGCGCACCGCCGACTCGTTGGTACCGACCAATTTCGCCAAGCGCGCATCGGAAAAACCCTTGCGTTTGAGTGCGCGCAAACGCTTCGCATCGAGCGCATCCAGACCGGCGGTCGCGACCTCACGTTCGCAGGCGACGAGTTCTTCGATTTGATCGAGGAACCACGGATCGACGAACGACAAACGGTGTACATCGTCCACGCTCATCCCGGCGCGGAAGGCATCGGCGAGATAGAACAGACGTTCCGCGCCCGGTTCTTTCAACTCGCGGCGCAGACGCGCTTTGTCTCCGTCGTTACTCAGATCGAGCCCGGTCGGGTCGAAGCCGGACTTGCCGGTCTCCAGGCCGCGCAGCGCTTTCTGCAGCGATTCCTGGAAGGTGCGACCGATCGCCATCACCTCGCCCACGGATTTCATCTGCGTGGTCAGGCGCGCATCGGCAGCGGGGAATTTCTCGAATGCGAAACGCGGAATCTTGGTGACGACATAATCGATGCTCGGCTCGAACGACGCCGGCGTCAGCCCGCCGGTGATTTCGTTCTTCAATTCGTCCAGGGTGTAGCCGACGGCGAGTTTGGCCGCGACCTTCGCGATCGGAAAGCCGGTCGCCTTCGACGCCAGCGCCGACGAACGCGACACGCGCGGGTTCATTTCGATCACCACCACGCGACCGTCCTGCGCGTTGATGCCGAACTGCACGTTGGAGCCGCCGGTGTCCACACCGATTTTGCGCAGCACCGCGATCGAAGCGTCGCGCAGGCGCTGATATTCCTTGTCGGTCAGCGTCTGCGCGGGCGCGACGGTGATGCTGTCGCCGGTATGCACGCCCATCGGGTCGAGATTTTCGATCGAGCAGACGATGATGCAGTTGTCCGCGGTGTCGCGGACCACTTCCATTTCGAATTCCTTCCAGCCCAGCACCGATTCTTCGATCAGCACCTCATGCACGGGCGAAAGATCGAGACCGCGCTTGGCGATCTCCTCGAACTCTTCCTTGTTGTACGCGATGCCGCCGCCGGTGCCGCCGAGGGTGAAGCTGGGGCGAATGATCGTCGGAAAGCCGACTTTTGTCTGAATTTCCAGCGCCTGTTCGAAATTCCTGGCCACTTCGGCTTTCGGGCATTCCAGACCGATGTCTTGCATCGCGATGCGGAACAATTCGCGATCTTCGGCCATGCGGATCGCTTCGCGCGAGGCGCCGATCAACTCGACGCCGTATTTTTCCAGCACGCCGTGATCGGCGAGATCGAGCGCGCAGTTGAGCGCGGTCTGGCCGCCCATCGTCGGCAGCAGCGCGTCAGGCTTTTCCTTGGCGATGATCTTCTCGACCGTCTTCCAATGGATCGGTTCGATGTAGACCGCGTCCGCCATATTGGGATCGGTCATGATCGTCGCCGGATTGCTGTTGACCAGCACCACGCGATAGCCCTCGTCGCGCAGCGCTTTGCAGGCCTGAGCGCCGGAATAATCGAATTCGCAGGCCTGACCGATCACGATCGGGCCGGCGCCGATGATCAGAACGGTCTTGATGTCGGTGCGCTTGGGCATGTCGGAACCTGTGGGAGTGTCTATCGTGATGAAGCGTGGATCATTCGCGAAGCGAGATACGGTCGCCGGGCGGCGCCACCAGATCGAAGCGCGAAAACAATTTGGAGAACGGGATCGAACACGCTTCCATCGCTTTGAGCATCAATCTTTCGGCGTTCCGCTCACCAGCGGAAACGCCGGCATCGAAAGGTGTGCCTCCCGACTGGCTGAGACCCTTCTCGCTGAATCCGACCAGTTTTCGCAGCGGCGCATGTTCCTCGTCTTCGATGAACCCGACGAACGCGAGCATTTGATCCGCGGACACTTTGCTCATGAGCGCTTCGAAGTCGTCGTTTTCACGAGTCGTGCCGGACCGAACGCCGCTGTCGCCTTCGGGCTTCCTTTCCCGAATCGCAACGAAGACGGGCGCGACCGATGCCAAATACTCGACATCGCGCTCGAAACGTTCGGGATTGGCGGCGGCATAGGCCGCCACGTCGGCTCGCTTGGTTCGCCGATAGCCCGGCGTGGACAATTGGTCGCGGAGACAGGCGATCTCGCCCGACGCGAACTTATCGGAGGCGCTCTCCACAGGCCACAGCGGGGCCTTGGCGGCGGATTTGTCCATCTGACCGCCGAAATCCAACATCCCGACGATCGTGTCCGTCATCCGCTCGATACTCGCGTCGGAATGCTCGCCGGCATGCGCAGCGGGCAAGAACAACAGACTCGCGACGAATGCGCAGCCCATCGCACAACGGTGCAGCTTTTCGGCAAGGTTCAATATCGTCGTCTCGTCGGTCGTGTTCTGCGATGTCATATCAGTACAAGCGTTCCTGCCACCGTTCGGGCGGCAACCACGTGATGCGATTCGTGTCCTCGACTTCGACACCGCCGCGCCCGACCGCATCGAGAATCTCCGTGCGCATCGCATCCCAACTCTCCGCCTCGGCGCCGATCCGCGCGCCGATGCGATTGTTGTGCGCGTCCATCGCGCGCGCAGCGTCGGCGACGCCGTCGCCTTCCATCGCGTACGTCGCCCACGCCACCCAACGCGGAGACCCGGTGTAGGCAACGATGGCGCTTGCCAGACTGTGGCGATACGCGTCTTTCGGGCCATGACGACCGCCCGGCAAATCCGACTGCGTCGTCGCGCTGTAGACCGTGCCCAGCACGAAGGCCGGATAGATCGCGAGCACCGCGGCGACGATCAGCGACCGGCGCACGAAACGCCACCACGCACCGCGCGGGCGACGCGGGGCGTCGCTGCGGTCGGCGGCGCGAGGCGCGGCGATGCGCGCGGTCGATGGCGTCGTTTCGCGCATCGAATTACTCGAAGAACTCGACGGGAATCGCGCAGGTTTTGCTCAAGTCGGCGGCGAGCGCCTTCATCATCTTCTCGCTCGACTGGCTCGCACCGTTCGGATCGTTCAAATCGCCGAAGCCCGTGATCGTGCGCAGGTCGGTCAGTTGGTCGTCGAACGCGAAGGTCACGAACGCGATCACCGCATCGCCATCGGCTTGCTTCATGTCGAATTCCGCGCCGCTGAGGCCCGCTTCCACGGTCTTCGCGACCAGATCCGCCGCGCCGTCGTCCAGCAGTTTCAAGCCCGACACGAAGGCCTCCGGATTGGTCTGCGCGAAGCGTTGGACTTCGCCGCGCTTGCGCGCGGTCAGCGCGTCCTGACCCAACTCGCGCATCATGCACGCGTATTGCGTCGCATCGAGCTCGGATTTCAGTTCCTCGTTGTTCGATGCGATGACGGTCTCGAACATCCGATCGATCGGCATCATCTTCATGGCA
>JADZBF010000087.1 GCA_020852215.1 Lysobacter sp.
AACAAGCCGCCGCGAACGAAGCGATCGCCAAAACCGAAGCCGCCGCCTACGACACCGCGATGGTCGAGCAGAACTGGCAAATGGCCAAAGCCCACGCCGACGTGCTGATGCAGAAATATCCCGGCACCGAGACCGCCAAACGCCTGCAGGCCGATTACGACGAAGTGAAAGCCAAGGCCGAAGCCGCGCGCGAAGAAGCGCGCACCGCCGCGCTGTGGAGTTACACCGTGCAGGACGTGCCCGGCGGCAAGCAAATGTCCGCGGCGATCTACGCGAAAGACCCGGTCGATGTGGATGGCAGCGGACCGACCGCAGTGCGTTTGATCTTTCGCGATCATCCCTCGTGGGGCCGCAGCAGCTATCTGGTGCTGCAGACCGGCGATTTCGATTGTTACGGCGGCTGCAAGGTGCAGGTGACGATCGACGACAAACCGGCGAAAGCGATGGCCGCGTCGCGACCGAAAACCGACGAAGCCATCGCGATGTTCATCGAAGACGAACGCGCATTGTGGAAATCGACCAAGGGCGCGAAGACGATGACCGTCGAATTCCCGGCCAAAGGCATGGGCAAGCGCGTCGCGACGTTCGAAGTGGCCGGCCTGGATCACGGCAAACTGCCGAAGTGGAATTGAACGCGTGCGTCGCTGGGCGCTGCGTTCGCTCGCGGTCCTCGCGCTCGGCGCGTGTTCGGCGCTCGCGGCATGGTGGTGGTTCCGCGAATACGCTCCGGATCGCGATCGTTACCCGGTTCGCGGCATCGATGTGTCGCATCACCAGGGCGCGATCGACTGGCCGCGCGTCGCCCGCGACGATGTCGCCTTCGTCTACATGAAAGCCACCGAAGGCGGCGATCATCGCGATCGCGCCTTCGCCCGCAATTGGCGCGAAGCCCGCGCGGCCGGGCTCGCGGTCGGCGCCTATCACTTCTTCACGTTTTGCCGCAGCGGCGAGGAGCAGGCGCGGAATGTCCTCGCCGTGGTGCCGGTCGAGGCAGATGCGCTGCCGCCCGCGGTGGATCTGGAATTCGGCGGCAATTGCGGGAAAACGCCCGACGCGGCGACGATGCGGGCCGAACTCGATGCGTTTCTCGCCCCGGTCGAGCGCGCCTACGGCCGGCGCGCGGTGCTGTACGTCACGCCCGAATTCCTCGCTGCCTACGCCGATGCGCTGCCGCCGCGCGCGCTGTGGCGACGTTCGATCCTGCGCGAACCCGACGATTCCGCGCCCTGGCGGCTGTGGCAGTACCACAACCGCGGCCGGGTCGACGGCATCGTCGGGCCGGTGGATTTGAACGTCTTGGCGACCGATGCCGACCTCGCCGCGCTCGGCCGAGCGCCGTAAGCGCGGGGACGATGCGTTTCCGCTGTGGCCCTTGGGTTGCGCCCGCGCCGAGCCCATAATTCCGGCCATGACCGTCCATTCCGACAATCCCGACCACGGCTTCCAATTTCCCGGCGTCTTCGAGATCACCGCCATGGGGCCGGCCGGCCGCGGCTTGGAAGAACGCATCCCGCAGGTGCTCGAAGCCGCCGGCATTCCGGTGCTGCGCGAGACCGTGGCCACGCGCAATTCCACCGGCGGCAAATTCGTGTCGATCCGCGTCAGCATCGAAGCCGCCGATCGCGACCGCTACGAAGCCGCGCATGCGGCCCTGCGCGCCGAGCCGGACATCAAATGGACGCTGTGATCGCGACCGTTTCGCGGTGGCGGCCCACGCCACGATGGCGAGGAGGGTGTGATGAGGGATCTCTGGATCTTGCTCTATCGCAGCGATGCGCTGTACCGGATGGACGCGGCGGATATGCTCAAGCTGCTGCTGGATGCGCGCGCCCACAACATCGAACACGACATCACCGGCTTGCTGCTCTATCACGAGGACCGGTTCATGCAGGCGCTGGAAGGCCCGCGCGAAGAGGTGGAGGCGCTGTATCGGCGCATCGCGCTCGATTCCCGGCATCGCAATGTGGCGCTGGAGTTCAGCGAGCCCGAGGAGGAGCGGCTGTTTCCGGATTGGCAAATGGGCTTCGCCGAAGTGCCCAACATTCGCGGCCGCGCGGTGATGTCCGGCGTCGAATCCGAGCGCGACGCGGAATGCCTGTTGCGTACGCTGTCGACGCGTCCGCCCGCGCACCGTTTGCTGGATTTTCTGGCGGGGCATGCGACCGATGACCAACGCGCCCTTTGATCCTGCGCCGCCTGCGCCGATGGCCTCGTCGACGGCGGCCTGCGCCGGCCCGGCCGCCTCGGTCGTCGCCGATCGCTCGCCCATCCGCGTCCGCGACCTCCGCCGCCAGCCTTACGCGCCGGTCTGGCGCGCGATGCAGGGTTTCACCGACGCCCGCGACGCGAACACCGACGACGAACTGTGGTGGGTCGAACACGACCCCGTGTTCACCCTCGGCCAAGCCGGCAAACCCGAACATGTGCTGATGGCGGGCGATATCCCGGTGCTGAAAGTCGATCGCGGCGGCCAAGTGACGTATCACGGCCCGGGGCAGATCGTCGCCTATCCGCTGCTCGATCTGAAACGCTTGAAGATCGGCGTGCGCGATTACGTCTGCAAGCTCGAGCAATCCGTGATCGACACGCTGGCGCATTGGAACATCCACGGCGAACGTCGCGACGGCGCGCCGGGCGTGTACGTCGATGGCGCTAAAGTCGCGGCGCTGGGCATCCGCGTGCGTCGCGGCTGCACTTTCCACGGCCTCGCCTTCAATATCGCGATGGACCTCTCGCCGTTCCATCGCATCAACCCCTGCGGCTACGCCGGCCTGCAAGTGGTTTCGATGCACGATCTCGGCGGCCCATCGAGCCTCGACGCGGTGAAGCCCGTGCTGCTCGATGCCTTCGCCGCGCAGTTCGGTCTTCGTCCGCAGCCCGCGTCGTTCCCCAATCTCGCCGATCTCGCCGACCTCGCCGAACTCG
The DNA here is from genome assembly GCA_020852215.1 of Lysobacter sp. Classification (GTDB taxonomy): domain Bacteria; phylum Pseudomonadota; class Gammaproteobacteria; order Xanthomonadales; family Xanthomonadaceae; genus Lysobacter_I. Next base: position 2,926 of record JADZBF010000087.1, read on the forward strand.
CCTCGCGCGCGAACGACGCCCCCGCCGACGCTACACAGGCCGCCTGAATGTCCACGCCCGCGGATAAGACCATCAAAACCATTCCCGTCACCGTCGTCGGCGATACGCCGGCATCGCTGGAACCCGGCGCGAAACAATTGGCCGGCGACAAGATCGCGCGTTCGCCGGTGCAGTTCGCCGACGCGCCGGTATTGCGCAAGCCTTCGTGGATTCGTGTGCGGTTGCCCAGCGGCAACGCGGTGGCCAATCTGAAGGCCAAACTGCGCGAAAACCGCCTCGTGACCGTCTGCGAAGAGGCCACGTGCCCGAACATCCACGAATGCTTCAGTCACGGCACCGCGACGTTCATGATTCTCGGCGAGGTCTGCACGCGGCGCTGTTCGTTCTGCGACGTGGCACACGGCCGTCCCAAACCGCCGGATGCCGAGGAACCCGAAAATCTCGCGCGCACCGTCGCCGACATGGGCTTGAAGTACGTGGTGGTGACCAGCGTCGATCGCGACGATCTGCGCGACGGCGGCGCCCAGCATTTCGTCGACTGCATCGCCGCGATCCGCGCGCGCAGCCCGAACACCAAGATCGAAATCCTGACGCCCGATTTCCGCGGCAAAGGCCGGATGGAACGCGCGCTGGAGATTTTGGCGCTCAGCCCGCCGGACGTGTTCAACCACAACGTCGAAACCGTACCGGACCTGTACCGCAACGTGCGCCCCGGCGCCGATTACGCGTGGTCGCTGACGCTGCTGCAGCGTTTCAAGGCGCAGCACCCGGCCGTCGCCACCAAGAGCGGCATCATGCTCGGCTTGGGCGAAACGATGGCGCAAGTGGAAGGCACTTTGCGCGATTTGCGCGCTCACGATGTCGAGATGGTCACGATCGGCCAATATCTGCAACCCAGCGCCCACCATCACCCGGTCCTGCGCTACTGGACGCCGGACGAATTCAAGGCGCTGGAAGACTTCGGCATGGCCCTGGGCTTCACGCACGTCGCCTCCGGGCCGCTGGTGCGCAGCTCGTATCACGCCGACCGGCAGGCCGCCGGGGCGGGCGTCGTCGCCTGAACACGGGCCGCCCGTCGTCCGGGCGAGGCTGAACCGTTCGCGCCCTGGGCCGCAGCCTTCCATCGGAGATGACCTGAGGCACGTTCCGGTGCCCGAAACTTTCGGTAATCTCGACAGTCGGAACGTTAATGGAGCGGAATCGAACGCTATTCGATTCTGTCCGCCGCGCCTCATGCGTCGTATCCCACGCTCTACCCTTCGCGTCGTCACCTCTGCCGTCACCCCATTGCCGTCACCTCAGCGTCGCCCAAGAGAGTCCCGATGAAACTCGCCAAAGCTCTGCCGATCTCCTTGCTCGTGATGGCCATCGCCGCTTCGGTGGCGGGTCTGACCGCCAACGCCGAAGGCAACGGCCCCAGCGCCGACCAATCCACCGCGTCGAAACTGGTCTACGGCCTGCTCTCGGATAGCCGCTACGCCTACCGCCCGCGGGCGCTGGACGATGCGCTGTCGGCCGAGGTCTTCAAGCGCTATCTCGAAGCGCTGGATTCCGGCAAGCAATTCTTCACCGCCGTGGACGTCGCCAAACTCGGCGATTCCAAAACCAAACTCGACGATGCCATCAAAAGCGGCGAAGTCGATGTGGCGTTCTCGATGTTCTCGCTGTACCAGCAGCGCGTGAACGAGCGCGTCACCTACGCCCGCGGGTTGTTGAATCAAGACATCTTCAAGTTCGATGGCCAGGACCGCTGGTACTACGACCGCGAAGACGCGCCGTGGCCGGCGACTACCGCCGAACTGGACGAAGTGTGGAAGCAGTCCGTCCGTAACGATTGGCTGCGGCTGAAGCTCGCCGGCAAAGCGCCGGAGGAGATCCGCAAGACCCTCGACAAGCGTTACGCGAACATGGCCAAGAGCATCGCCGAACTCAACGGCAACGATGCCTTCCAGACGTTCCTCAACGCCTACGCGACGTCGATCGACCCGCACACCGATTATTTCGATCCGCGCGCGGCCGAGCGCTTCAACCAAAGCATGTCGCTGTCGCTGGAAGGCATCGGCGCGCAATTGCAGAAGCAGGACGATGTCACCGTGATCCGCGAATTGATCGTGGGCGGCCCGGCGATCGCCAGCGGCAAGCTCAAGCAGGGCGATCGCATCGTCGCCGTCGGCCAGGGCGCGAGCGGGCCGATGGAAGACGTGATCGGTTGGCGCATCGACGACGTGGTCGCGAAGATCAAAGGCCCCAAAGGCACCCAGGTGCGCCTGGACATCGTGCCGGCCGAAGCGGTCCTCGACAGCAAGCCGAACCGCATCCTGCTCAACCGCGCGAAGATTCGTTTGGAAGAGCAAGCAGCGAAAGGCGAAGTGCTGACGCTGCCCGCGCAGGGCGATCGTCCCGCCGTGCGCATCGGCGTAGTGAAATTGCCGGCGTTCTATCAGGATTTCGAGGGCAAGCGCCGCAACAGCGACAACTACGCCTCCGCGACTCGCGACACCGAGCGTCTGCTGCGCGGCTTCCGCGAGCAGAAGGTCGACGGCGTCGTCATCGACTTGCGCAACACCGGCGGCGGTTCGCTGAGCGAAGCGGTCGAATTGACCGGCTTGTTCATCGACAAGGGCCCGGTGGTGCAGGTGCGCGAATCCGGCGGCCGCATCAGCGTGGACGGCGACAGCGATGCCGGCGTCACTTGGGACGGCCCGTTGGCGGTGTTGATCAATCGCGGTTCGGCGTCGGCGTCGGAAATTTTCGCGGGCGCCATTCAAGACTACGGTCGCGGCCTGATCATCGGCGAAACCAGCTTCGGCAAAGGCACGGTGCAGAATCTGGTCGATCTCGACCGCTGGCCGATGAATACCGACCAGCGCTTCGGCCAAGTGAAGCTGACCATCGCGCAGTTCTTCCTGCCCGGCGGCAGCAGCACCCAAAACAAGGGCGTGGTGCCCGATATCGCCTTCCCGATCAGCGTGGACGCCAGCGAATTCGGCGAAAGCACCTACGACAACGCCTTGCCGTGGACCAAGATCGAGCAGGTCAAGCACACCAAGTACGGCAATTTCGCGACCCTGTTGCCGCGCCTGCGCGGTTCGCACGAGGCGCGCGTGGCCGGCGACAAGGAATTCCAGTGGTGGGCCGAAGACGTCGCGCAGTTCCGCACCGAAACCGCGAAGAAGTGGATTTCGCTCAACGAGGCCGAGCGCCGCGCCGAACGCGATCGCGATGCCGCCAAGCGCAAGGCGCGGCAAGAAGCGCGGAAGACGATGGGCTTGGATCTCGACCCTCTGGCCGACGATTCCGACGACGACGGCTTGACCTCGAACGAGCGCGACATCGTCAAGGACGCGCAGCGCGAGAAGGCCGCCGAGAAGCGTCCCGACCCGCTGCTGCGCGAATCCGCGGCGATCCTGACCGACGCGATGCGCGTGCTGAACGACGACCGCCAGTTATCGGCGCAGGTGCTGCCGGAATCCAACGGCAAAGGCCGCTGGACCGAGTGATGGCGCGCTGACGCGCGATGCCGCGGACGGCACGTCCGACGCGCAGCGAACGACCGCACGGCCCGCGCTTCGGCGCGGGCCGTCGCGTTTGGGCGACGGAATCGCCCGCAGCGTGTCGAAAACGGATAGCGCGCACCGATGCGGGCGCGTAGCCTGCGGCCATGAACTCGAACGCCCGACTCGCCGCCACGAAGCGCGAACGCGCCACCGCCGTCTCGTCCACGACCGATGCGCTGGAACAGGCGCGCCGCCTGCTGGATGCCGGTGAGCCGACCTTGACCACCTTGGCCGAGACCGTCGGTTTGGCGCCGACGGTCTTGCAGCGTCGTTTCCGCGCGCGCTTCGGACTCACCCCGGCCGAATATCTGGCCCAGCGCAAACTCGGCACGCTCAAAATCGCGCTGCGCGAAGGCCGCGATGTCAGCGCCGCCCTGTACGACGCCGGCTACGGCTCGCCTTCGCGCGTGTACGAAGCCGGCGCGGCGAAACTCGGCATGACCCCGGCGCGCTACCGTTCCGGCGGCGCGGGCGAGGACATCCATTGGAGCATCGTCGCCACCGCGCTCGGCCCCGCGCTGGTGGCGGCGACCGCGCGCGGCGTGTGCGCGATCGAATTGGGCGAGGACGAACAGGCGCTGGCGCGTAAGCTGCAGGACGAATTCCCGCAAGCGGCGTTGTCGCGCGTGGATGCGGGTCGCGACGATTTTCTCGCGCCGCGCGTGCGTGCGGTGGCCGAAGCGCTCGCGGGCGGACATGCGCGTCCGCGCGCGAGCGCCGCGAGCGAAACGGTTTCGACCATTCCGGTCGATCTGATCGGCACCGCGTTCCAGAAGCGCGTGTGGGATGCGTTGATGAAAATTCCGCCGGGCGAGACCCGCAGCTACGCCGAACTCGCCGCCGATCTCGGCGCGCCGAAGGCGGCGCGCGCCGTGGCCAGCGCCTGCGCGCACAACCGCGTCGCGATCGTGGTGCCTTGCCATCGCGTGATTCGCGGCGACGGCTCGCTCGGCGGTTATCGCTGGGGTTTGCCGATGAAGCGGCGATTGTTGGAGCGGGAAGTGGCGGTTTGACGAATCGGCGCGTATCGGTCGTATCGGACGCGCCGATGCGCATCGAGCACATCGAGCACATCGAGCACATCGAGTACATCGAGTACATCGAGTACATCGAGTACATCGAGCGGCGTGTCGCGTTGAGTGCGGCAAACGAACTGTCATCCCGAGCGCAGCGAGGGACCTGTTTTTCGGTTCATCGGCGACGCGATAAGCAGGTCCTTCGCTGCGCTCGGGATGACAGGTGCGTTGGTCGGTGTTCGAATCGCGGTGGATCTGATTTGCGCGGAGTTTCGCTCTGCGGTGCT
>JADZBF010000088.1 GCA_020852215.1 Lysobacter sp.
AAAGCGTTGCAAGCACGGCTCTTCTTCTCCCCGCACCGCGGGGAGAAGGTGGCGCGCAGCGCCGGATGAGGGGCGGAAGCGGACCCCGCGCCTTCGGCACGGGATGACGATGTCCTCAGGCCGCGAAAGGGACGCCGGTTTTTTCGCGCAGTTCGTCGATGCCGACGCCCGGGGCGGCTTCCACCAGCTTCAGCCCGTCGGCGGTGACGTCGAACACGGCCAGTTCGGTGATGATGCGGTTCACCACGCCCACGCCGGTCAACGGCAGGGTGCATTCGGGCAGGATCTTGTGCTCGCCGTTCTTCGCGGTGTGCTCCATCAGCACCACCACGCGCTTCACGCCGGCCACCAGGTCCATCGCGCCGCCCATGCCTTTGACCATCTTGCCGGGCACCATCCAGTTGGCGAGATCGCCGGTGTGCGTCACCTGCATCGCGCCGAGGATGGCGAGGTCGATATGGCCGCCGCGGATCATCGCGAAGGAATCGTGGCTGCCGAAATAGCTGGCGCCCGGCCGCGAGGTCACGGTCTGTTTGCCGGCGTTGATGAGATCGGCGTCGACCTCGTCTTCGGTCGGGAACGGGCCGATGCCGAGCAAGCCGTTTTCGCTCTGCAGCCACACGTCCATGCCGTCGGGGATGAAATTGGCGACGAGGGTCGGCAAACCGCTGCCGAGGTTCACGTAGGCGCCGTCGGACAATTCCTGCGCAGCGCGCTGCGCCATCTGATCGCGGGTCCAGGCCATCACTTGTCTCCCTGGCGCACGGTGCGCTGTTCGATACGTTTCTCGGGCGTAGGGTTGACCACGATGCGGTCGACGTAGATGCCGGGCAGATGCACGTGGTCCGGATCGATCGCGCCGATCTCGACCAGTTCCTCCACCTCGGCCACGCAGACCTTGCCGGCCATCGCGCAGGCCGGGTTGAAGTTGCGCGCGGTTTTGCGGAACACCAAGTTGCCGGCCTTGTCGGCTTTCCACGCCTTCACCAAGGACACATCGGCCTTCAGCGCGGTTTCCATGACGTACCAATGGCCGTCGAACTCGCGGGTTTCCTTGCCGTCCGCCACCACCGTGCCGTAGCCGGTGCGGGTAAAGAACGCCGGAATCCCAGCGCCGCCGGCGCGCAAACGCTCGGCCAGGGTGCCTTGCGGGTTGAATTCGAGTTCGAGTTCGCCGGACAGGAATTGCCGCTCGAATTCCTTGTTCTCGCCGACGTACGACGAAATCATCTTCTTGATCTGCCGCGTGGTCAGCAGCATGCCGAGGCCGAACCCGTCGACCCCGGCGTTGTTGGAGATCGCGGTCAGCCCGGTGACGCCGGAATCGCGCAGCGCGGCGATCAGGGCTTCGGGGATGCCGCACAGGCCGAACCCGCCGACCGCGAGGGTCTGGCCGTCGGCGACGAGACCGCGCAGGGCCTCGGCCGCGCTCGGAAAGATTTTTTGGTTGCTCATGCCGACACCGTGGGTTGCATGCGGAGACTCCTGGAAGACCTGTCCGTCGAGCCGCGCAGTGTAACGGCCGTCCATGACCGCGGCACACCGTACTTTGGGGCATAGGGCCGCGGCGAAACCACGATCCGACCGCCCATCGTCCGGCGCACGGACGCCGAGCTCGGCCGCGCCGGCCGACGAATTCCCGGCGAGACGCGCGCGTGGGCTGCGACAGGCTCTAGACTGGCGCAATCGACCGCACGCCCCGATCCCGTATGCCCCGCATCGCCTTGGTCACCGCTATCGCCGCCCTGCATCGCGACGACGACATGCCGCTGCTGCTCGACGCCTGCGCGCGCGCCGGCCTGACGGCGGAGGTCCGGGCCTGGGACGACGCGACCGTGAGTTGGCGTCGCTACGACCTCGTGCTGCTGCGTTCGCCTTGGGATTACACCGACCACCTGCCCCGCTTTCTGGCTTGGTGCGAACGGGTCGCCGCCGAGAGCCGGTTGCTCAATCCGCTCGAGATCGTGCGCTGGAACACCGACAAGCACTATTTGGCCGATCTGGACGCCGCCGGCATCCCGACCGTGCCCACGCAGTTCGTCGAACCCGATGCTTATCCGTTGCCGGCACTGCGCGCATTTCTGGACGAATACCCGCAGGCGATGGAGTTCGTGGTCAAGCCGGCGGTGAGCGCCGGCTCCCGGGACACCCAGCGTTACGCCGCCGCGCAGGAGTTCGCCGCGGCGAACCACGTCGGTCGCTTGTTGGATGCCGGACGCAGCGTGATGCTGCAGCCGTATTTGGCTTCGGTCGATGCGCTGGGCGAAACCGCCCTGCTCTACTTCGACGGCGAATACAGCCACGCCATCCGCAAAGGCCCGCTGCTGCGGCCCAACGATGCCGCGACCGACGCCTTGTTCGCGCCCGAGGCCATCACCGCCCGCGAGCCCTCGCAGGACGAGCGCAAGCTGGGCGAAGCGGTCATGGCCGCCGTCCGCGCCCGTTTCGGCGACGCGCCATTGCCTTACGCCCGCGTGGACCTGATCCGCGATGCCGACGGCCAGCCGCTCTTGCTGGAGTTGGAGCTCACCGAGCCTTCGCTGTTCTTCGCCTCCGCCGCCGGAGCCGCCGACCGGTTCGCCGAAGCGCTGGCGCAACGGCTGGCGGTGGCCGCGACCTAAAACGATGGCCGGGGCACCCCGCATGCCATCGCGCACCGCCACACCCGCTTGGAGCAAGCGCTCCACCCGGCGGCGGTAGGCTAAAATTCCCGTTTCGGCCGACGACACCGGCCGACCCCACGGGAACAACGGGACGGCGGCGTTTCTCGCGCCTCTCGCGGCCCCTTCACCAAGGAATCCCCGATCGATGAAGATTCTCGTCGGCTACAAGCGCGTGGTGGACTACAACGTCCGCATCCAGGTCAAACCCGACGGTTCCGGCGTCGTCACCGACGGCGTGAAACTTTCGCCCAACCCGTTCGACGACATCGCGCTGGAAGAAGCCCTGCGTCTGCGCGACAAGGGCATCGCCACCGAAGTGGTGGTCGCCACCATCGCACCGGCCGACGCCCAGGCGCATTTGCGCAACGGCCTGGCGATGGGCGCCAATCGCGCGATCCACGTCGTCTGCGACCAAGCGATTCAACCGCTCACCGCCGCGCGCGCGCTGCTGAAGTTGATCGAAAAGGAACAGCCCGATCTGGTGCTGTTGGGCAAACAAGCCATCGACGACGAC
>JADZBF010000089.1 GCA_020852215.1 Lysobacter sp.
AACCGGCGCGCCGTGCGCGGCGGGAAGCGTGTTCGGCTCAATCACGAAGCGCAACGTCCGGTAGGAGGGATGTCGCGTCGACTCGCGTCATACGCGCACCAACAAGCACACCGCCTGCGCGGCGATGCCCTCGCCACGGCCGGCGAATCCGAGAGTTTCGGTGGTCGTCGCTTTCACGCTGACCTCACCGACTTCGATACCGAGATCGAGCGCGATCAGACGTCTCATCTCTTCCGCATGCGGCCCGACCTTCGGCCGCTCGCAGATCACGGTGACGTCAACATTCCCGACCCGCCAACCGAGATTCCGGACGAGATGATCGCAATGGCGCACGAACGCGCGACTGTCCGCGCCTTTCCAACGCGCGTCGCTGGGCGGGAAATGCGTGCCGATATCGCCCAGCGCCAGCGCGCCCAACATCGCATCGCACAGCGCATGCAGCGCCACATCGCCATCACTATGCGCCACGATCCCGCGCGTATGCGCCACCCGCACCCCGCCGAGCATCACATGATCGCCCTCACCGAAAGCGTGAACGTCAAAACCTTGGCCGATGCGAATGTTCGTCGTCATGTTCTCACCCAACGCCGCCGCGCATACGCTTTTCGATACGACCGATGGCCGCGAGTACCTCGTCGCGATGTTTGGCCGATTTGATCCACGCGGGCAGACGCATGAAATAGCTGCGATTGTGCGCGCATCCGCGCTCGCGCAGCGTCGAGAGCACGTAGCGCTTGAGTTCGGCCAGGTGCGATGGGCCGAACGCCCAGATTTCGCGACTGTTGCGGCAGGGCTCGCGCCACGCCAACGACAGACCGAAGAACGGTTCGAGGCCACGTGCGATGTCGGCATCCGCCCACCAGTGCGCGGCAACCGGCTGCGAATGCCCGCAGCGTCCGCACGACGCATCGATCGTCGATGGCGCATGCGCCGGTATCCGCGCGAGCCGGCGTTCGAGCGTCACCCATCTGTGGCCGCATGCCCCACAGGCGCGCGAGCCGCTCGCGACCACCGGGCCGAACCAGGGAATGCCGTCGGGCAGCGACCTGCGGCCGTACCAGGTACTGGTCGGCGCGTCGGCGACACAAGCGCAATGTCCGCAACGGAACCGCGCCGACCAACGCCACGATTTGTCTTCCTGGCGATACTCCACCCGACCGCGCGCACCGCATGCCGGGCACAGCACATCGCAACCGGCCGACAGAAACGCATGCAACGTGCGGCCGTCGTCGCGGTACCGCTCGGGCGCCGGATGCTTCGAAGCGGCGCGATCCGCAACCGAAACGGCGTTCATCTTCCTTCTCCATGCGCAGACTGCCACTCGAACTCGAACCGCGCCAAATCCGCCGGCGTGGTGATCTTGAAATTATCCTCGCGACCTTCCACCAGCAATGGTCGCAAACGCTGCAACTCCATCGCCATCGCCTCGTCGGTCGCGTCGACGCCGGCATCGCGCGCGGCCACCAGCGCACGACTCAACTGCATGCGCCGGAACATTTGCGGCGTGAACGCGCGCCATAAACGTTCGCGCGGCACGGTGCCGTCGATGCCGCCGTCGTCGCCCGCGCGCTTGAGCGTATCGCGCACCGGCGCGGCCAGAATCGCACCCACCGGGTCGGCACGACCGAGATCGAGCAAACGGTCCAGATCCTCGTGCGCGAGATTCGGCCGCGCGGCATCGTGCACCAACACGAAATCGTCGGCGCGCACGGATTCGGGCAAGGCATTCAAACCCGCGAGCACCGATTCGGCGCGCGTCGCGCCGCCGATGCACGTCATCACCGGCTTGCCGGCGCATTCGTTCCAACCCGGCCAATCGCTATCGTCGGCCGACAGCGCGACCATCGCACCGGCCACGCTGGGATGCGACAGCAGCGCGGACAAGGTGTGGCCGATCACGGACTGTCCGCCGACCTCGAGATATTGCTTCGGGCGTTCCGCGCCGAAGCGCGTCCCGCGCCCCGCCGCCGGTACCACGCACCACACCGGCGCTGCGCGCGCGTTCACGGCGTTTCGGCCTCGCCTTCCGGCGCCGCGCCATTCGTGCCGGCGCCGGCGCCATCAATGGCGGCGGGCGTCGGCGTTTCGACCACGCGATAGAACGTCTCGCCCGGTTTGATCATCCCCAACTCGCTGCGCGCGCGCTCTTCGACCGCGGCTTCGCCGGACTTGAGGTTTTCCACTTCCGCCGCCAAGCGTTCGTTACGCAGTTGCAGGCCGCGATTGTCTTCGGTCTGCGTGCGCACGCGGGCTTCCAGGGCGCGGGTATCGCGCAGGCCGCCTTCGCCGAACCACAGGCGATACTGCAGCAACGCCAGCAGCGCAGCCAATGCGACGAGAAGGACCCGCAGCGCGCGCATCGTGTCCGCGATCAACCGCGCTTCAACGACACGAACGCGTCGCGGCCGGCGTACTTGGCCGCCGCGCCGAGCTGTTGTTCGATGCGCAGCAACTGGTTGTACTTCGCCACGCGGTCGCTGCGGCACAGCGAGCCGGTCTTGATCTGCGTCGCGGTGGTGGCGACGGAAATATCGGCGATGGTGGTGTCCTCGGTTTCGCCGGAACGGTGCGAAACGATTGAGGCGTAGCCCGCGGCATGCGCCATCGCGATGGCTTCGAGCGTTTCGGTCAGCGTGCCGATCTGATTGACCTTGATGAGGATCGCGTTGGCGATGCCCTTGTCGATACCTTCGCGGAAGATTTTCGGATTGGTGACGAACAGATCGTCGCCGACCAACTGGATGCGGTCGGTCAAACGCTCGGTCAGCAGCTTCCAACCGGCCCAATCGTGTTCGGCCATGCCGTCTTCGATGGTGACGATGGGATATTCGCGGCACCAGTCGGCGAGGAAATCGACGAACTGTTCGCTGGTCAGACGCTTGCCTTCGCCGGTCAGGTTGTACTTGCCGTTCTCGAAGAACTCGCTGGAGGCGACATCGAGCCCCAGCAATACGTCTTCACCGGCCTTGTAGCCGGCCTTGCCGATGGCTTCGAGAATGGTGTCCAGCGCTTCGGAATTGCTGCGCAGATCGGGCGCGAAACCGCCTTCGTCGCCGACCGCCGTGCTCAGGCCTTTGCCTTTCAACACCGACTTCAGCGCGTGGAAAATTTCGGTACCGCATCGCAGCGCTTCGGAGAACGAATCGAAGCCGACCGGCAACACCATGAATTCCTGCAGATCGACGTTGTTGTCGGCATGCGCGCCGCCGTTGATGATGTTCATCATCGGCACCGGCAAACGCGCATCGCGCTCCTGGGCCAGCGAGCGCCACAGCGGCAGCCCATGCGATGCCGCGTTCGCGTGCGCGGCCGCCAGCGACACGCCGAGCAGCGCGTTCGCGCCGAGGCGGCCTTTGTTTTCGGTGCCGTCGAGATCGATCAAACGCTTGTCGAGCCCGGCTTGATCGGCGGCGTCGAAACCTTCCAGCGCCTGCGCTATCGGGCCGTTGACGTTGCCGACGGCTTTCAGTACGCCCTTGCCGAGATAGCGCGTCTTGTCGCCGTCGCGCAGTTCGACCGCTTCCTTGGTGCCGGTGGACGCGCCCGAAGGCACCGCCGCGCGGCCGACGTTGCCGTCCGCCAACATCACTTCGGCTTCGAGCGTGGGATTGCCTCGGCTATCAAGGATTTCGCGGGCGTGGATCTTCGTGATCGTGGTCATGGGTGTGGTTTCGATGATTTGGAATTCGATGATTTTGAAATGGAATTTCGGATGGCGCGCGCGTGACGTTCGGACTCGTCCGCGCCTTTGAAAAACTGTCGCGTGCCGCGGAAACCGGGGGCGACGATGAGATCGCCCGTTTTCGCGTCGCGACGAGCGAACAAGATGTAGTCGCCGCCCGGCAGCAGCGTCGCGTGGCAATTGTTTAGGCCGGTACGAACCGAGCCTACCGAGCGAATGTCGCCCTTGAACGATGTCAGAAGACGATACGTCGCTTTCGCCATGGCCGGCGAGGTCGACGTGCGCGGGAGTTCGTCCAGACGCGTGATATGCGCCAGAAACACGGCGTCGGCCTCTTCGATATTTTGCGCATCGCTGCGATTCGCTTCGATCGAAAGCGGCTGGCATGCATGGGCGGACGACCATGACGGCAGAACTGCGACGCAGATC
>JADZBF010000090.1 GCA_020852215.1 Lysobacter sp.
GATCAGCGCCGGCACCGGCGCGTTGGAACGGTCGAATGTCATGCGGCCCCCTATCGAATCATGATGACCGAGGCCCGAACCGCCCCGTTTGACCGAAATCACATCCGCGAGCCGCGCGGAGGCGCGCCGGGGCTGTGCTGGGCGATAATGCCGACATGAACGAGAAAACCTCCGCCCCTGACGAGACGGCCCCCGGCGGCCGCGCCGACACCACCCACTTCGGGTTCCGCGACGTGCCGGTGGCCGAAAAACAAAAACTGGTGGGGGAGGTGTTCTCCTCGGTCGCCGGCAACTACGACCTGATGAACGACCTGATGAGCCTCGGCATCCATCGGGTCTGGAAGCGTTATTTCGTCGCCACCGCGCAAGTGCGCCCGGGCGATCGCGTGTTGGACTTGGCCGGCGGCACCGGCGATATCGCGGCCTTGCTGAAGGACCGCGTCGGCGAAAAAGGCGAATTGATTCTCGGCGACATCAACGGCGCGATGCTGCGCGTCGGCCGCGACCGCATGACCGATCGCGGCAACGTCCGCGGCTTCCAGTACGTGCAGTGCAACGCCGAAACGCTGCCATTCCCCGACGCCTGCTTCGACCTCGTCACCATCGCCTTGGGCCTGCGCAACGTCACCGACAAGGACGCCGCCCTCCGCGAGATGCACCGCGTGCTGAAAGTGGGCGGCCAGGCCCGCGTGCTGGAATTCTCCGAAGTCACCGCCGAGTGGTTCAAACCGATCTACGACTTCCATTCGTTCCAGGTGCTGCCGCGCCTGGGCAAGTTGTTTGCCAACGACAGCGACAGCTACCAGTATCTCGCCGAATCCATCCGCAAGCATCCGCCGCAGGACGAACTCAAGGCGATGATGGAAGCCGCGGGTTTCGCGCGTTGTTCGTACAAGAATCTAACGGCGGGGATTGTGGCGATTCATACGGGGTATAAAACATAGTCAGGCCGCAGAAATGTCAGACATACCACTGATAGAGCCTTGGCCAGCTACGCCGTCGACCGAGGCTTCGCGAATGCTTTGGCTCGCTGATGCCTACGCTGAGGGTGCTTTAGTCCTGTGCAACGCAATGGCCGGCGATGAATACCAAAGACAGTACACAAATACGCGAGTCATTCTGCACCTTTGCAGACATGCCACAGAACTATTCTTCAAAGGCGCCATTTCTTTCAAGACAAAGCGTCGCCCCACAAAAACCCATCGCCTTGATTTGCTCTACGCTGAGTATCGACGCCACTATCCTCTTGATCAATTTGATATAGACCTTCCCTTCCCAAAAGCCATACTAAATCCAGATGATGGGCTCTTTCCAGGACTACTGGACGAATATACTAAAATGCACGATCAGCGGTTTCGCTATCCCGTTGATGCAGAAGGAAAGCCCTTCCAAGACGAAGAACACTTCGATGTAGCAGGCTACCAAGCAGCAATTGACAGATTCCGCTCGAATATCAACCATGCAGTCGCGAGAATTGACTTCGGTTGGTAGTTGCGTAGCCCGGGTAAGCGCAAAGCGCGCACCCGGGATGCATGGGTAAAGACTTCACCAAAAGCCCCGGGTGCGGCCGTTGGCCTTACCCGGGCTACGTTCTCGGCAAGAGTCCGGTCGCGCCTTCCGGCGCTCCTACAGATGCGGGTGGTGCGGTTCGTGGCTCGCGCTAGGGCTGCCACGCATAGCCGAGTTTCAGGAATACGCTGCGGCTGCGGTCGATGACGCCGCGTTGATCATTTGAATAGCCGCCGAGGGAATAGCTGCGTAGCCCGGGTAAGCGCAAAGCGCGCACCCGGGATGCATGAGCACCAATTCGCCGAAACCCCGGGTGCGGCCGTTGGCCTTACCCGGGCTACGATTCTCGGCAAGAGCCGATTCTTAGGTATCTGAATATCACGGCTTGTCTTTGTTTTTGGCGCTGGCTTTCGCGCCGGATTTCGCTTTCGTCTTGGCGCTCGACTTCGCAGCCCGCTTCGTGGTCGCGCGCGGCTTGGGATTCGTCGGTTTCGGGCCGGCCGGCTTCTGCGCGGCGGATTTGCGCGCCGCCGCGGCCAAGGTCGCGAATTGCGCGCTCGTCTGGCGGATCGCCTTGACGCTCTCGTCGAGCGCGGCGGCCGCGATTTCGAGATGGCGCGGCAACAGATCGAGCGCGAGTCTCTGCACAGCGCCGTAGGTTTTTTCGTCGGCCGTGTCGAAGCGGCGCAAATGGAACACCGTCGCAAGCACCAATGTGCCCAGCGCGACGCGGCGCAGCAAATGCGGGTCGGGCAAAAGCGACTGCCGCCACACATCGATCGGCGCGATCTTTCGCGAGAGCGCTTCCGTCTTGGGGTTCCAAGGCTCCAATTCGGGAATGAGCGATTCCCAGATGTGCGGATCGAAGCGCCAGATCGGTTCGAGCACGATCGGCAACAGATGGTAATGCGCGCAATAGCCGCGAACGCTGTTGAAGTACTCTTCCGCGAGTTGCGCGTAGCCGATGATCGCGCGCAGGTCGTACGCGTAGAGGCTTTCGATGTCGCGCGGAATGCGGTTGAATTCTTCCCAACGCGGGTTCAACCGCACCGCCATCGACAACTCGTCGAGCCACAGATGGCGGCGGCGACGCTTCGGAATCAGCCAGTACACCAAGTTGCGGTAGTACCACATGATCTTTTCGTAGGCGGGGACGGGCGTGTCGCCGGGACCGGAATAGAACCCTTTGGCTTTGGTCGGATTCATGCCCGGGTACGAGGCGCTGGTGCCGATCAGGTTGATGTTCACGAAATGGTGCCAAGTGGCGTCGACCACGACGCGGCCGATGTCGGCGAGATGGCCGTCGTAGGCGGCGATGACGCCGAAGGTCTTGTCGGTGGTCATCGGCGAGACTTCGAACGAACTGCCGGCGAATTCCTGATTCAGCGTTTCGTGCGAATACACATCGGCTTCGGCGATGACCTCAGGTTCGATGCGCGTACCGTCGGAGTTCAAGGGGTATTCCGCTTTGCCGCTGCGGCCGGGCAGGTCTTCGCTGCGTCCCAGATTCGCGGGAACTTCGCACCAGCCTTCGTGCATATGGTCGGGCAATACGTCGATGCGGCCGAGTGGACAGCACAGCAGAGGATGCGGCAGCGTTTTGCGGAACCAACGGCCGGCGTAATACGGATAGGTCTTCGGTGCGATGGTCTGCGGCAGCGCATCGGATTGATCGTTGAATTGATAAGGATAGCCGCTGCCTCCCGAGGTGCCGCTGTCGCTGCCGGCCAGCAAGGTGTCGTGACGGTCGAGTTCGGTGCCGGTGGGCGCGACGGGACCGTTGTGGGGACCCGTGGAGGGATAGGCCCAGCGCCGCATGCTGCGCACCCGCGGCACGTGCTGATTGATGCTTGCGCCGAGGTCTTCGTGATCGCCCGCAGCGAAGAAGCCGCCGCCGTTTTCCATGAACGCCGCGATCGCCGCGGCTTCGCTCTTGCGTGCGTTGTCGTCGAAGACGGGGTCTTCCGATTTGCGCGCGATCGAGAGGAAAAAGCACATGTCGTAGCCGTCCAGGCTAGCCGTGTTGAAGCGAAAACCGTACAGATCGGCGCCGATCGGATGGCTCGCCTGCGGTGTGCCGGGCGATGGATCGGCGCTGCGATGGGCGCGCGTGATCTGAACGGTGAACCCGAGCCAGTCCGTGTCCTGCAGCACTTTGACGAACTCGCCGATATGGAATTTGTGCGATGCGGCGGTGCTGCGCCGATAACCGCCGTCTTCGTCGGTGACGACCAGAATCTTGACCAGTGCCATGCGGAAATTTCCTTGTAACGGCCGCGGAGCGAGCGGAGCGCGGCGATCCGATGCCGCAAGCAAAACGCCATTGCGTGCGGTGCTTCCGGTTCAACGTTTCGCTTCGACGCTTCCGGACAATGCTTGCGTCGCTTCCGGGCGCCGTTCGTCGGAAAGCGGAGCGTTGCGGATCGGCGCTGCAGTCGCGTAACCCGGGTATGCGCAAAGCGCGCACCCGGGATGCATGGTGAAAGACTTCACTAAAAGTCCGGATGCAGTCTTCGACCTTACCCGGGCTATGGTTCGCTATCGACAATCTTCAATTCTTCGCCGCAAGTCTCCGTGCGCCGCGATCACGCGCGAACGATGGACTTGAAGCCACCCCAGAACATGCGCTTGCCGTCGAACGGCATACTCTTGATATCCATCGACGTGAGTCGGGGGTCGTTCATCGCCAATTTGTTGACCTTGTCGCGATGCGCGCGCGATTTGAAGACGATCCACGCGAAAATCACCACCTCGTCTTCCTTCAGTTTCACGGCCTGGGGAAACGAGGTCCGTTTGCCCGGTTTGACGTCGTCGGCCACGCATTCGGTGTATTCGAGTGCGCCGTGTTCCATCCAGACCTTCGCGCCCAGGCGCGCCATCTTGCGATAGGCATCGAGATTCTTTTTCGGGACCGGTATGACATAACCATCGACGTAAGCCATGACAATTCTCCAGTTCGCGGGTCGGTGAGAATGCGCTGCGATCACGATCAGCGCTTGGAAGCATAAAACGAAGATGCGGTCGCGTGCGGGATTCGCGCGATGCTCAAGAGAGGCATTTCCATCCTGCCGGAGCACAACCGTTGTGCTTGCGGTGCCGCCGGGCGTTCCGATGCGCGAAAAACAAAGGGCGCCGAAGCGCCCTTTGCTGCATTGCTCAATGCGATCGCGGCTTACGCCGCTCCCGCTCGATCAACGAGACAGGTCGATCAAGGTCGACGAAATCCAACCCTTGTTGCCGAGTTCGTCTTCCACTTCCCACATCATGCCTTCCTTGTTGCCGGTGGGGTACAGCATCATGCCCGGGTCGAGGCTGCGCACCACTTTCGTGCCTTTGGCGGTGGTGAACAGACGCGCAGGCTTGGCGACGGTCACGGCCTGCTGCGCGTTGGCGGCGGAGGCGTTGTCCGGCAAGCCGCCGAGCTGGGCGACGAGGTCGGTGTAGGCCTGCAGATAGGCGAGGGTGATGACCTGGCCGATCTCGGTGTTGGCGTAGCCGCTGGCGCCGCCGCCGCCCCAATGGCTGCCGGTGAACAGGCCGGCGCCCGCGCCCCAACCGATGTCGGTTTTCTTGGCGCTGCCTTCGGCCATGGCCACTTGTTCGGTCGAACGCACGTCGGTGACGGTCAGCACCACATCGGCGGTTTTGCGTTTGAAGTCGAGGCCGCCAATGGCGGCGCCGGCTCGACCGCCGACCAAACCGCCGAGGATGCCGCCGACCGAGTTGCCGCCGGAATTGCTGTTCGCGGAAATCAAGTCGGGGACCAGCACGTAATCGGCGGCTTTCATCTGGCCTTTGCCGACGTTGGAACGGTTGCGCAGTTCGCCGCTGGAGCCGAGATCGCGTTCGCGACGTGCGGCGTCGAGGCCCGCGCCGCGGTCGACGAGGGTGAAGCAGCGCGATTTATTGACGAAGACCTTGATCAGCTTGGACGGTGCCGGCAGTTGCTGGCCGGACCACCAGTTGACGCCGTCTTCCGGCTCAATCACCGAGATCGAACCGAGCGGCTTCGCGCAGGTCGGGATTTCGGCCATCTTCTGCTTGCGCTGGTCCTGCGCGCTCTGGCGCTGCGCGTCGGCCGGCGAGGCGATCGCAGCGAGGAGGACGGTCATCAGGCCGGCCGAGAGGACAGCGGAACCGCGGATGGGAAGACTCATGTGGAATACCTTCGATAGTGGTGAGGAA
>JADZBF010000091.1 GCA_020852215.1 Lysobacter sp.
AACCCACCGGCGCCGCGACCACCGCGGTCGCGCAGGAGCGTAAAAGCGACCGACGCGACAAATCCGCACCGAAGCGCGAGCTGACCGATGAGTTGCGCGTCGTCGGCAGCCGCGTCCCGGCGAATCGCAATGAAGGCTATCTGGCCTCCTCGCCGCCTCCGCCGCCCCCGGCGCCGGTCATGTCGATGGCCTACGAACCGCAGCCGATGCCGGATGTCGTCAACACCGAAAATTACGCCGAGCGCGACGACAATCCGATCCGTCGCGTCGGCGAAGAACCTGTCTCCACGTTCTCCATTGACGTCGACACCGGCAGCTACAGCAACGTACGCCGCATGTTGCGCGACGGCACGCGTCCGCCGGCCGACGCGGTGCGCGCGGACGAGATGATCAATTACTTCGACTACGGCCACCCCGGCCCGGCGTCGCTGGCGGTGCCGTTCAAGACCACCACCGAACTCGCGCCCGCGCCGTGGAACGGCAAGCGGCAACTGCTGATGATCGGCATCAAGGGCTACGACGTGCCGAAAGCGCAATTGCCCCCGGCGAATCTGGTGTTCCTGATCGACACCTCCGGCTCGATGAATCAGCCGAACAAACTGCCCTTGCTCAAGCAATCCTTCGCGCAGTTGGTCGAACAACTGCGGCCGCAGGATCGCGTGTCGATGGTGGTCTACGCCGGTTCCGCGGGCGTGGTGCTGGAACCGACCTCGGGCGCCGACAAGGACACGATTCTGGGCGCGCTGGATCGCTTGAGCGCCGGCGGCAGCACCAACGGTGGCCAAGGCATCCAACTGGCCTACGCGATGGCCAAACAGGCCTACGTGAAGAACGGCATGAATCGCGTGATCCTCGCGACCGACGGCGATTTCAACGTCGGCCTGACCGATCCGAAAGCGCTGGAAACATTGGTCGGCGATCAACGCCAGCACGGCATCGCGCTGACCACGCTGGGCTTCGGCCAAGGCAACTACAACGACGCGATGGCCGAACGCTTGGCCGATGTGGGCGACGGCAATCACGCCTACATCGACACGCTGCAGGAAGCGCGCAAAGTGCTGGTGCAGGAAATGCAATCGACCCTGCTGACCATCGCGAAAGACGTGAAGATCCAGATCGAATTCAATCCCGCGCAGGTGGCCGAATATCGATTGATCGGTTACGAGAACCGCATGTTGCGTCGCGAAGATTTCGCCAACGACAAAGTCGACGCGGGCGATATCGGTGCCGGTCATGAAGTCACCGCGGTGTACGAACTGACCCTCGTCGGTTCCGGCGCCGAGCGCCTGCCCGCCTTGCGCTACGGCGACGCGAAACCCGCGGTGCAGGGCGCGAAAGCCGGCGAATTGGCGCATCTGCGTCTGCGCTACAAGCGCCCGGGCGAGAACACGAGCCGCTTGATCGAAACGCCGATCCAGAAACCGCACGAACCCCGCCGCTACGCGCCGAGTGCGTCGCTGCGCTTCGCCGCGACCGTCGCCGCCTACGCCGACGCGCTGCGCGGCGGCAAGCACTTGGAGCAATGGACCTGGCAGGACATCGCCCGCAGCGCGCGCGACACCCCCGGCAAGGATCCCTGGGGCCAGCGCGCCGAGTTCGTCGAGTTGGTCGACAGCGCGCGGCGGATGATCGCCGGCGATGCGCCCAACGACCCGCAGGTCGGGATGATCGCCGACTGAGGCGTCGCGGAGGGCGCTCGCCTTCCGCATCGCCCAGGTCGCGCTCGCCGCCGCACGCACGCTTGCATGAGCCCGCTTCCATGAGTACGTCGTCGTTGTCCGTTCCGCTCGCCCGCGCGTCGGCGCACGTCAGGCCTCCGGCCTGCGGGCCGGGCGGGCAACGACGGTTTTTTTTCCGCCGCCCGGCGGCCGGGCGACTGCGCCCGCCGCCGTCGCGCAACGCAGGATTCGTTACGAACGCTATAACCGTTTTTGAACAATCTGCTAACCTGCCGCGCATGAACGATGCGGCCGACGTCAGCGACGAGAGTCTCATGCTCGCCTACGCGGCGGGCGACGTCGCCGCCTTCGAACGCTTGTACCAGCGCCACCGCGGCAAGCTCTATCGTTTTCTCGCCCGCCAGTTGCACGGCAACGGCGCCTTGGCGGACGAATTTTTCCAGGACGTGTGGCAACGCGTGATCGCCGCGCGCGAACAGTGGAAGCCGGATGCGGCGTTCTCCACGTGGTTGTATCGGATCGCGCACAACCGCCTCGCCGACCATTGGCGGGCGCTGCAGCACCGCCCGCCGGCGCCGGACGACGCGGACGAGCGTGCCGCGCGCGTGCCCGACCCGGACACACCGGAACGGCAGTTGAGCGAGTTCGAAGAGCGACGCCGGCTGCAATTGGCGTTGGACGAATTGCCCGAGGAGCAGCGCATCGTCGTGCTGCTGCGCCTGGAGCAGGAATTGACCCTGGAGGAAATCGGCGAAGTGACCGGCGTGGGCCGGGAAACCGTGAAATCGCGATTGCGATACGCGATGGACAAACTTCGCATGAGGTTGACCGCATGAACCGCTCCTTCGAACCCCTGTCGCCCGAAGAACGCGCGCTCGCCGAGCGTTTGTCGCGGCTGGACGCGCATCGCGAACCCGCGCCCGCCCTGGACGCGGCGATCCTCGCGGCTGCGCGCGCGGCGGTGAAGGGCGAGAAGACGGTCGAACCCATCATCGCAGCGGCGGCGGCACCGGCGCTCCAGGCCGCGGCGCCCGCGCCCGAGGCCGCCAACGACGCGCCGGCTTCCACCGTGGTGCCGACGCGCCCGCGCAAACCGATGTCGCGTTGGCCGCTGGGCCTGAGTCTGGCCGCCTCGCTGGTGCTGGCCGCGGGCATCGGCTGGCGCTTGGCCGACGGCGGCGGCAGCGAAGCCGCGCTCGAAGCGGCCGCCGAAAAATCGATGCCGATGTCGGACGATAGCTTCGCGAGCGCCGATGCCGTCGCATCCGAAGAGTCGGTTGAAGCGGTGATTTTGGAGCCGGAAATGAACCGGACCCCGCCACCGCCGCCTCCGCCGCCCTTGGTCGATGCGGAGCTGCGTCGTCGCGACGTGGCCGCGGCCGCGCCGATCGTGCAGAACGAACGCAAATCGGCGGACACAATCCAAGACAGCGATCGCCGCTTCGAAATGGACGAAGCCGTCGCGCACGACGGCGCGGCCGCCGATGCAAGCGCGTTCCCGGCCGAACAGGCGGCGAAGTCCGCCCCCACCGGTGGCGCGGCCTCGTCCGTGGGCTACACCGCCGCCAAGCCCGAACGCACGAATGCCGAGGGACTCGCCGCCGGTCGCGCCAAGGACGAACGCGAAACGGCCAAGTCCGACCGCGGCGAAGCCTTGGACAGAGTGCAGACCCTCGGTACCCGCAATGCGGCACGGTCGGCCCCTGCGGCGCCCGCCGCGGCCCCCGCGCCCGCGCCGGTACCAGCGTCCGCGGCGGCGGATCAACCCTACGACGACCAGCCGCCGGTCTCGGCCGATTCCCCGCAGTTCCGGCAGGCGTGGCTGCAGCGCATCCGCAACCTGTTGGCCAAGGGCGAGACCGAAGCCGGGCACAACAGCCTGCAGGAGTTCCGCCGCCGTTACCCGGACAGCGAACTGCCCGAGGATCTGAAAAAGGTCGCGGCCACGCTGCCGCCGCCGACGCCCTGATCGCGGCGGGCGATGGATACGCTCGCCGGCCCGGCCCGGCATCTGCTCGACGTCAAGCACAGCCGTTTTCTCGCCCAAGCCGTGCCGGTCGGCTCGACCGATGCCGCGCAGCAAGCGCTCCCCGCGCTGTGCGATCCCGACGCCACCCATAACTGCTGGGCCTGGCGTCTGGGCGATCAGTACCGCTCCAGCGACGATGGCGAACCTGCCGGCACCGCCGGCCGGCCGATCCTGGCCGCCATCGACGGTCAAGGCTACGACCGCGTGCTGGTGGTGGTCACTCGCTGGTTCGGCGGGATCAAGCTCGGCGCCGGCGGCTTGGTGCGCGCCTATGGCGGCGCTGCGGCCGAATGCCTGCGCCGCGCCGAGCGACAACCGCTGATTCGCACCGCGGACCTC
>JADZBF010000092.1 GCA_020852215.1 Lysobacter sp.
TCCTGGTGTTGGCGCAAGCGCCCGGCGGTTTGACGTGCCTGCTGATGCCGCGACGCTTGCCCGATGGCGAGAAAAACGCATTCCGGCTGATGCGCCTGAAGGACAAACTCGGCGATTGGTCGAACGCTTCCTCGGAAGTGGAGTTCGACGGCGCGCGCGCGTACCGCATCGGCGAGGAAGGCCGCGGCATCGCGGTGATCATCGAGATGGTGATGTTGACGCGGCTCGACTGCATGCTCGGTTCGGCCGCGCAAATGCGCATGGCCTTGATCCAGGCCATGCATCATGCTCGGCACCGCATCGCGTTCGGTCGTTTGCTGATCGACCAACCGCTGATGCGCAATGTGCTTGCGGATTTGGCGATCGAATCCGAAGCCGCGACCGCGTTCGCCATGCGCATCGCCGGTGCGGTGGATCGCGCCGCGCGCGACCGTCACGAATCGGCGTTCGCGCGGGCGGCGACGGCGATCGGAAAATACTGGATCTGCAAACGCGCGCCGGCTTTCGTCAACGAGGCGCAGGAATGTCTCGGCGGCGCGGGCTACGTGGAGGAGTCGATCCTGCCGCGGCTGTATCGGCAGGCGCCACTGAATTCGATCTGGGAAGGCAGCGGCAATATCCAATGCCTCGACACGCTGCGCGCGCTGCAGCGCGAACCGCAGGCGGTCGTTGCGTTGCGCACCGAACTGGATGCCGCGCGCGGTTTGCATTCGGCCTTCGACACTGCACTACCCGCGGTGCTGGTGCGGCTGGACGAAGCCTTGGCGGCCGACGCCGAGCGCGCGCAAGCCGGCGCGCGGCGGTTGGTGGAGCGGCTCGCGCTCGCGCTGCAGGCCTCGCTGCTGTTGCGCGCGCAAAGTCCGCTCGCCGACGCGTTCTGCCGCAGCCGGCTGGGCGCGCAACACGCCGCAGCTTACGGCACACTGACCGATCATGTCGATTTCGCGGCGTGCCTGGCGCGCGTCGGAGGAGAGTAAGAATGTTCGACCCGCAAGATCCGCACGCCTCGCGCTCCGATTCGGTGCTTTCGCGTGTTGCGACAGCGCGCTCTGCGACAGCGAGGCAGCGCGCGATCGCGAGCGCGTCGGTGTTCGCTTTGCTGTTCGCCTTCGCGGCGGCTTTCGCGGTCTCCGCGCCCGTCGCGGCGAAACCCGGTTGGCCGCCGTCGCTGGCGCCGTCCTCGCAGCACGCCGATGAAATCCGCGTGTTCAAGCAGCAGCGCCGCATGGATTTGCTGCGTCGAGGCAAAGTGATCCGCACCTATCGCGTTCTGCTCGGCGACGCGCCGGTCGGCCACAAGCGCCAGCAAGGCGACGAGCGCACGCCGGAAGGTCGCTATTCCATCACGTTCCGTAACGACAAAAGCCGCTTCCATCTGTCGCTGCGCGTGTCGTACCCGAACGAAGCCGACCGCGCGCAAGCGCAAAAGCGCGGCGTCGATCCCGGCGGCGACATCATGATCCACGGCGGCACGCCGCCGGGTTACGACCGCGACTGGACCGACGGCTGCATCGCGCTGACCAACGATCAAATCGAAGAGGTCTGGCGCCTGGTGCCGATCGGCACGCCGATCCTCATCGAGCCCTGATCGAGCGGTGATCGAGCCGAGCCGGGCCGTGATCGAGCCCAGACCGAATCCTGACGACGCGCGCATGTTTGCGCCGATCGCATCTCGGATTGAGTCGCAGTTGGCTCTCGGATCGATGCACAGGTCTCAAATCGCTCGCGAAAACGCGACGGCCGACATCGCTGGGCGAGATTTTCGTGCGTTCGGTATCGCGCCCGGCATCGTGGCATCGTGATGGTTAGGGGTACAGCCGGCCATCGCTCGCGCCGGTGCGCATCGTTCGAGACCGGCGCGCTATCGCCTTAACTTGCGCTCGCCCCGGTGATTCGTGTTTAAATCGGGTTTCGTGTGTAGGGGGGCATCGGGTGCCAACGGCGGCCCGAGGGCGATATGGGGATATCGCGCGCCCACGGTCGGCTTTCCAGGGTTCGAAAGCCTTTGCAGGTTTCAGGAGAACGCATGTACGGCGTCATTTTCGATATGTTGCGCAGCTATGTCATCGAACGTCATGGCGGCCGCGCCACGTGGGATGCCCTGCTGGACGAGGCCGGCATCGGTTACAAAGTCTACTTCCCGGTCGCGCAATATCCGGACGAGGAGATCGTCAAGCTGGCGACCACCGCTTCGCAGATGCTGAAAGTGCCGCTGACGGCGGTGCTGGAAGACTTCGGCAAATTCGTCGGCCCGTCGCTGGTGACGTATTACGAAATGTTCGTGAAGCCCGAGTGGCGCACGTTCGAAGTGCTGGAGAACGCCAGCGCGAAGATCCACGACGCGATCCATCGCTACAATCCGAAGCGAAATCCGCCGGAATTGCGGGCGACGCGGATCGACGATCAGCACCTGAAGCTGACGTACCAGTCCGATCGCAAACTGTGTTTCGTCGCGAAAGGCATCATTTTGGGGCTCGCGCAGAAGTACGGCGAGCGCATCGAAGTGCGCGAAACGCAGTGCATGCATCACGGCGCGCAACGCTGCCACTTCGAGATCACTCACCACGGCGATATCGCGCCGCAGCGGCGGGACGAGTTCTGGTCCTGACGCAGAGCCGGCCCGCCTGACGCCACTTCGCGCGCCCTTTCGAGGGCGCGCGCCGTTTCCGGAGCGCGATCTTTGCCGGCTCCGGTTCAATCGATCGCTCGCGCGTTCGCTTCGTGGGGGGCGGTGGTCCATCACGGATCCGGGTGGTGAGGGCCGCTTGGGACGATTCGCTCGCCGCGACGCGCTGCCGGGGCGGGCGATGTTCTTCCGGTCGCAAAGGCGACGATCTTGGGAGTTCGCGGCGGCCGATCCGCGCGATTCGGAGGTCGATCCGAGGCGTATCCAAGGCCTATCCGGGGCCTATCCGGGCGCGCCCTCATGGCGGTGAATGTTGCGCTGCGGTAGGCTTTGCGATTCTGTCCGAATCGACCCGCCGACCGTGTCCGCCGAGCCCGCCAGTCCGTACGACCCCCGTTTCGTCGAAACCACCGCCCAGACCTATTGGCGCGATACCCATGCGTTCGAGGTGGACGAAGGGTCGCAGAAGCCCAAATATTTCTGTCTCTCCATGCTGCCGTACCCGTCGGGCGCGCTGCACATGGGGCATGTGCGCAACTACACCATCGGCGACGTGATCAGCCGGTATCGGCGCATGACCGGGCATAACGTGCTGCAGCCGATGGGCTGGGACGCTTTCGGCCTGCCGGCCGAGAACGCCGCGATCAAGAACCGCACCGCGCCCGCGAAGTGGACTTACGCCAA
>JADZBF010000093.1 GCA_020852215.1 Lysobacter sp.
ACGCGAATGCATCGCATCCGCACACGACGAGCCGGCGCCCAGCCGGCTCGTTTTTTCGCACCGACGAGCGCGCCGACGAGCGCACGGGTGCGCGCACCGACGAACGCGATTCGACATGTGTCCGCTGCGCCGCATGTTTCGCGTGACTTGCATCGACGCCGAAATTCCGCACGACGCATCGCACGTCGGTCGGCGAATTCGAACATCCGGAACAGGACATCTCGATGCCGTACATCCGAACGCTGATCAAACCCAGTCTTTCTTCGATCGCCGCAGGCATGCTGCTGACCAATGGCTGCGCATTGCCGCATGCGCAACTGCCCTACACGAAAGCCGAGCCGGCGTTTTACTGCCCCGGCGAGACCATTCAGACCAGCTATGACCTCGGCACCTGCACGACGCACTCGGGGATTACCTGCGAATCGCGTACGCCGACCGTCACGCTGATCACGACATCGGCGGCGTTGCCCTCGCAGACCTTCACCGCGTTCGCCGGCAACGCCAGCTTCACGCCGAGCGAGCCGCAAGTCGATGTCACTTACACCGTGACTCCGAAAAAAACGATGCATCCGTATGTCGATAGCCGGGGCGACAACAAGATCAGCGATCGCGAGTACGAACCCGAAACGAAGAAGCTGACCCTCATCAACGGCGAAGCCCAGATCACGCTGCGACACGACGGCATCTGCAACGGTCGCATCCCGATGAACGCACCGTCGCAGATTCCCACCGCCCCCACCGTCTCGACGCGCGCACGCGCGCAGCGTATCTGCAACGCCAATACGGTGCGGATCATGGTCGATATCGCCGGTCCACCGGGCGGCGCGAGCGCGTCCGGCTCGCTCGCGCCGGGCGAATGCTTGGCGCTGCCGCCGGGCACCGAAGGAGGCACCGTCAGCGTCTCCGGCCCTATTCCGGTCGGCGCGCAATGCCTCGCGACCCAGACCACCGATCGCGCGCCCGAATTGCGCACACAGGTCGCTTACAACTGCGTGGAGTAAGCCGGCATCCTCGTTCGCGAGGCTTCCGTTCGGCTCGCGACGGCACGCATCGCACGCGAAGCGAGCGCGAACGAATGCTCATGTACTCATTTCGCGCGAACCTGATGCATCCACACAAGACAAGCCGGCGCAACGCCGGCTCGTTTTCCGGGCATCGATGCGCGCGATGCGAAACCTGTCCGCTCGACCATGCGATTCGCGTCATCGGTCTCGACGCCTAAACCAGCGGTGAAGCAGCCGCACCTACTGAATCGCAGTTGCCCTGAATTTCGATCGACGCCAAACGAATCGTTCGATCGAACGCCACGCATCGTTCGCGAAGATGTCCTGAACCTTTCGGTTCCCGCGTATCAGTGACTCGAGTCAGCTCGCAATCCAGTCGCCGCAATCCAGTCGCCGCGATCCAGTCGTCGCATTTCATTCTTCGCGCGATTTCGCAACGCTTCGCAACGCCATATTCATCCTACAGGGGTATCCGCATGCATTTTTCGCAAAGCCGTTGGTTCCGTTACATCGTGATCGGGATCTGTTCGGGTGTCGTCGCCACCGGTTGCATCATCCACCGCGGAGAGTTGAGTGGGCCGGGCTACGTTCGTTTGGAGCCGAGTAGCTACTGCCCCAGCGATGCGATGACCGCCTCTTACGATTTGCTCGGTACGGATGTCTGCCCCGCCGGTCTCGACTGCGCGCCTTTCTTCCCGATCGTGGCGATCGACAGCGCGCCGATCGCATTTCCCGCGCAATCGATCACGAACTACGTCGGCGGCGTGAATTTCACCGCGCCGGACGCGGACCAATTCACGGTGACGTTCAATCCGGATCGCGACAACGTGTTGATTCCCACCGCCGAGACGACTCCGGATGGCCGCGTCTTCCTTCAGCGCAGCAGCCCCGATCAGATCAGAACCGCCAGGCGCGTCTCCACCGTCAATCAAGAATTGGTGCATGGCGGCATGTGCGCGGGCAGCGCGCCGGTCAACAGCGCGCAACCGTTGCCCGGGCTGCCGCAATTCTCGCCGAATCTGCGACTGACCGATCTGTGCAACGTCAACGCGGTCGCGGTGATCGTCACGCTGTCCGGCGGTTCGGATGGTGCCTCGTTCATGCAGACGCTGTCGCCGGGTCAATGCCTCGCATCGATGCCCGGCGTGCCCACCAGCACGGAAAACGCGCGCGTGGTCGAAGTACGTCCCGCGGTCGTCGACCCCGGCACGCGCTGCACCGCGACAGGTCCGAATATGCCGCCGCCGCCGCTGCGCACGTTGGCGCGGATGCAGTGCCGCTGAGGAATCCGAAGCCAACGCCAGTCCCGTCGTGCGCCGCACCTTCGTTCGCCGGAACCGAAATCGCCTGCGACTTCGACGCGTTCCGTCGACGCAGAGACCGCACGATCCCTCTCTCCACTTTCCAAGAGACGCCACCATGAACTACATCCGCCCGCTCTGCTGCATCGCTCTCGCATTGACCATGACGCTCGGCACCACGTTCTCCGCGCAGGCCGCTTCCGCGAGCGATCTGCTTCGCTACTACGACAAAACCACCTACAGCGGCGCGCTCGATGTTTACGTCGATCTCTACGCCGCCCCGGACAAGAACGGCAAGGTCGGCGCGCCGCAACGCTATCCCGCCAAATTGTTGTTCGAACGCCCGGATCGCTTCCGGCTCGTGCTGCGTCCCGGCGCCAAGAACGAATTTCGTGCGGTGAGCGAGGCCGGCATCGTGCGTTGGCTCGATCTGGCGACCGGTTTCTCGGGCAAGGAAGAAGCCGACAAAGTGACCGACCCGCTCGCCCTCGCGCTGCTCGGCGCCGCCGGCGAATTGATGCGCTTCAGCGCGGCGAAAGATCTGCCCGTCAGCAAGGGCACCAAGCTCAGCGGCGCGCGGTTCGATCCCAAGTCGTACGGCAGCAGCGTGGAAAGCGGGCTCGCTTGGTTCGGCAGCGACGGCCGGCCGGTCGGCTTCGAATTCAACATGGCCGATCGCAGCCGCGTGTTCGTCGCGGTGATGACGTTCGCCCAGAACGTACCGACGAAACCGGACGATTTCCAGCTTTGAACCTCGCGCGTCGCGGATGCGATCCGAAGCGCGCTTGAAGGCCACGCCGCAAGGAAAGAATGCGGCACAGGCGCGTCGGTCGCATCGCGATCGACGCGTAAGCATGCCGCTCACTCGCCAGCGAGCGGAAACATTCCCGGCGTCGGTTGGAATCCGCGCGGCGCGTAGCCGAAATCGCGTCGGGCCTCGCTCGCGTCGAACACCAGATCGCTGCGCATGCGCGCCACCGCAGCTTCGTTGAAATCCAGCGCGTAACCGGCGGCATGCGCCAGCGCCAGCAGGGCATTGAAGAACGGCGATGGCACTTCGTGCAGTTTCGTCGGCGGCGTCATCGATAACAGCACGCGCGACACCATTTCGCGATACTCGAGCGTTTCGCCGCCGGGCAAGGCGTAGGCGCGGCCGAAACTGGCCTCGGCGTCGAGGCAACGAAACGCCGCATCGGCCAAGTCGCGCACATGCACCGGCTGACGACGGCCGCGCGCATCGCGCGGTAACGCGATGCGGCCGAAGCGGCGCGCGATGCGCGCGATGCGCGTGAGGTTGCGGTCGCGGCCGGCGCCGTAGATCAGGGTCGGCCGCAGCACGGTCGCCGCAGCGTTGCGCGCGCTCGCGGTTTCGAACACCGCACGCTCGCCCTCGCGAAGCCGCGCCGCCACATCGCGTTCGTCGGCATCGGCCGAGCCGCGCTTGACGTCGATGCTGGTCGAACCGAACGCCACGACGCGCGAACAGCGCAGCGAAGTCGCGGCATACCAGCGCCCGAACAGATCCAACGGCCCGCAACTGACGATGGCTTCGACCTCGCCCGGCAGGCCGCGCACGCCGGAGAAATCGCCTTGCAGCCAATGCAGACCGGGCTGATCCGCCTGCGGTTCGCGCGACACGGCGTACACGCGCCATTCGTCGTCGCGCAGCAGATCGAGCAACGGCAGACCGATTTGGCCGCTGGCGCCGAAAACGAGCGCGGTTTTCATCAAAAATATCGCGCGTTGATCGCGAAGTGTGTCGCAATGCTGGCCGCATAGCCGAGCGCGATGGCCCAGGTCCACTTCAGATGGCTGAAGAACGTGTATTGCCCGCGCGCCTGCCCCATCAACGCGACGCCGGCCGCCGATCCGATCGACAACAGACTTCCGCCGACGCCTGCGGTGAGCGTCACCAACAGCCAATGCCCCATGCTCATCTCGGGGTTCATCTGCAGCACCGCGACCATCATCGGAATGTTGTCGAGCACCGAGGAAATCACGCCGATCAGGATATTCGCGCGGGTCGGACCGAGTTCGCCGTAGAACCATTGCGACCCGAGCGCGAGATAGCCGCAAAAGCCCAATGCGCCGACGCACATGATCACGCCGAAGAAGAACAGCAGCGTGTCCCACTCGGCGCGCGCGACTTGCTCGTAGCTGTCGAAGGCGTCGACATCGCCCGGCGTCCCTTGGCGATCGAACTCCGCGACTTCCCCGCGATGCGCGGTGCGCGAAAGCCGCCAACCGTACAGCTTCAACAGCGCCAGGCCGGTCATCATGCCCATGAACGGCGGCAGATGCAGGAACTGATGAAACGTCACCGCCAGCACGATGGTCACGGCGAACAACGCGACGATCGCCCAAGCGCCCCGCTTGATCGGCACGTCTTCCGACTGCGGCTCCGGCGCGCCTTTCGGCAAGGCGACGTGCATGCACAGCGCAGGCACCAGCCAGTTCACCACCGACGGCAAAAAAAGTGCGAAAAACGTCGAAAATTCGACCAATCCGCGCTGCCACACCATCAGCGTGGTGATGTCGCCGAACGGACTGAACGCACCGCCGGCGTTGGCGGCGACCACGATATTGATGCACGACATCGCCACGAACTTCGGGCTATCGCGGCCGACCGCCAACACCACCGCGCACATCACCAGCGCCGTGGTGAGATTGTCGATCAACGGCGACAGACAAAACGCCGCGCCGCCCGTGACCCAGAACAAGGCGCGGTAGCCCAATCCACGACGCAGCAGACGCGCGCGCAGCGCTTCGAACAAATGGCGCTCGCTCATCGCATTGACGTACGTCATCGCCGCGAGCAGAAACAACAGCAGTTCGCCGAATTCCAGCAAGTACTCGCGCACCGCATGATGGGCCAGATCGGTTTCGCCTTGCGCGGCCGCGACCAGCGCCAACAACGCCCAGATCGCGCCGGCCGCCAGCATCACCGGCTGCGATTTGCGCAGATGCGTGTATTCCTCGACGATCACCAGCAAATACGCGAACACGAACAGACCGACCGCGGCATAGCCGGCCCAATGCGCGGTGAGATCCAACCCGGCCTGCGATGCGAAGGCGCTCGGCGCGGCCGTCGTCGCGGCCAGCGCGAACACCAAGACCCCCGCTTTTCTTGGTGCGCGCGCGGCGACCGGCGCGCGCTTGCGCACGGTCGTCGCGTCATCGGTCGAGAAATCGTCTCGGGCCACCGGCCATGCTCCTGTGCGTCGATCGGAACAGTGTAGCGGCAGGCGCGACGCTCGGGCCACTTCGATGGGCCAGCTTAGGTCGCGCGAACGGGTCGCGCGAACGCGCCGCGCTCAGTCGTTCGACGGTGCTGCGGACGGCGCTTCCGGCTCCGCCATCGGCAACGTCGCGCGCAGCCACAGATACCCGGCGATCGCCGCGAGCACCGATGCGCTCAGCACGCCCAGCACGCTGGCGCGCGCCAGCGCCGGATGCGTCTCGAACGCGAGCGAGGCGATGAACAGGCTCATCGTGAAGCCGATGCCGCACAACAGCGCCAAGCCGACGATCGATTTGAACGAGATATCCTGGTCGAATCGCGCCCATCCGGCGAAGTGCGCGATCGTCGCCGCCGACACCACGCCGATCGGTTTGCCCAACACCAGCCCCAATGCGATGCCGAGCGGTACCGGCGCCAGCGCATCGGCCGGTTGCATCCCGGCGAGCGATAGACCGGCATTCGCGAACGCGAACAGCGGCAGGATGCCGTACGCCACCCAGCGATGCAGCGCATGCTCCAAATGCTCCAACGGCGAGTGCTCGGTTTCGTCGTCGATGGCGTCGCGTTTGTCGATATGCGGGATCAGCATGCCGGTCGCGACGCCGGCCAACGTGGCATGGACGCCGGATTTCAAAACGAGCACCCACATCACCGCGCCCAACAGCATGTACGGCGTCAACGCACGCACCCGCATACGATTCATCGCGAACATGATCGCCAACGCGATGCCGGCGCCGGTCAATGCGGCAGCGGACAGTTCGCTGGTGTAAAACACGGCGATGATGACGATCGCGGCCAAATCGTCGATCACGGCGATGGTGGACAGCAGCAATTTCATCGCGATCGGCGCGCGCGAGCCCAGCAGCGACAGGATGCCGAGCGCGAATGCGATATCCGTGGCCGCGGGAATCGCCCAGCCACGCATCGCCGCCGCATCGCCGCGATTCACGGCGGCGTAGATCACCGCGGGCACGGCCACGCCGGCCACCGCGCACAGCAAGGGCTGCACCAATTGGGCGCGACTGGACAATTGCCCGCTGAGCACTTCGCGCTTGATCTCCAGCGCGACCAGCAGGAAAAAGATCGCCATCAGGCCGTCGTTGATCCACAGCAACAACGGCTTGGCCAGGTCGAGCGAGCCGACGCGCACCTGCACGGGCAATCCGCGGAATTGCTCGTACAACGACGACCATGGCGAATTCGCCAGCAGCATCGCGAGCACAGCCGCACCGATCAACACGATGCCGCCGGCCGCTTCCATCTGGAAGAAATCGTGCAGCGCACGCGCAGCGCGCGCGCCGACACCCGCAGGCGGGGCGGGCGGAGGTGGTACGGATCGCGGCATCGTCGTCATAACAGAATCAGGATTGGCAGGTGGGCGTCATGCGCGCAACGCAAAGCGCTTCGATGCCGATGCGCTCAGCGCATCAGCGCAACCTCGAACACGACCCAGCCGATCAGCGCCAACACCAGCACGGCGCCTTCGCCGCGGCTGATGTGCAAATCGCGCCGCAGCATCGGATACAGCAACAAGCTGAACGCAAGCGCGGCCGGCAGTTCGAAACGCACGAAAGATGCCGGGATCGGCAAATCGCGCAGCGCGGCCATGCCGCCGACGATCGCCAACAGATTGAACAGGCTGGAACCGATCACATGGCCGGCGACGATATCGCCTTGGCCGCGGCGCGCGGCGATCGCGGCGGTGACGACTTCGGGCAGCGCGGTGCCGATGGCGACGATCAACAAGCCGGTGGTCAACGGCGTCATGCCGAGCGCCTGCCCCAACACCGGCGCGTGTTTCACCACGTAGTACGCGCCGTAGTACAAGGCCACCGCGCCGATCGCCAAGCGCAACGCGTTGCGCCCCAGGCCGGCGTCGGTCGCTTCGTATTCGGTCAGCTCGCGCTTCACGTCCTCGCTTTCGCTGCGGCTGCGCAGCGTCGCGAACACCAGAACGGCGAGGAAGGCGGCGAGAAAAACGATGCCCTCGATGCGCGACAACGCGCCGTCGTAGCCCAGCGCGATGGTCGCGATGGTCGCGGCCATCAGGCACAACAGCAACGGCGCCAAGCCGCGCCAGCGAATGGTCAACGGCGCGACCAACGCGGCCACGCCGAGCGTGAGGCCGAAATTGACGATATTGCTGCCGACCGCATTGCCGAGCGCGAGGCTCTGACTGCCGGAGAAGTAGGCGCGCGTATTGACCGCGAGTTCGGGTATGGAGGTCGCGAACGCGACCAGGAACATGCCGGTCGCGAACGGCGACAGCTTCAAACGCTGGGCAAGACCCGATGCGGCCTTGACCACCGAATCGCCGCCGAGCAACAGCAACACCAGGCCGAACAGCAGACTGAGCGTCGTCATTATCGCTACCTCATCCGTCGCGCCGCGCGGCGCCCGATGCGGTGGATTCTATGTCAGACCGACCGGCTTGGCACCCGGGGCGCAGCGTTATGCAGCCATCTCGACGCTCAGCGCCCGGCGAAATGCCGCTGCAGGCCCGCCCAGCACTGCTGGTATTCGCGCTGACGATGCGCCGCCGACAAGGCTTGCGCGGTCGGACGGATCACCGCACGGCTTTCGAACATGAAGGCCATCGTGCCTTCGATGTAGTCGGGCTTCGATGTATCCGCGTTGGTGGCTTTCTCGAACGTCGCCGCATCCGGGCCGTGGCCGGTCATGCAGTTGTGCAACGAGCAACCGCCCGGCGCGAAACCGTCGGCTTTGGCGTCGTACACGCCATGCACCAGGCCCATGAATTCGCTGGCGATATTGCGATGGAACCACGGCGGCCGGAAGGTATCGCGCATCGCCAGAATGCGTGGCGGGAAAATCACGAAATCCAGATTGCCCACACCCGGCGAATCGGTCGGCGAAGTCAGCACCAGGAAGATGCTGGGATCGGGGTGATCGTAACTGATCGAACCGATGGTGTTGAACCGGCGCAGGTCGTATTTGTACGGCGCGTGATTGCCGTGCCACGCCACCACGTCGAGCGGCGAGTGATCGATGCTCGCGCGCCACAAATGGCCCTGGAATTTCGCGATCAGTTCGAAATCGTTCTCGACATCTTCGTACGCCGCGTTGGGCGTGAGGAAATCGCGCGGATTGGCCAAACCGTTGCTACCGATCGGCCCGAGGTCCGGAATGCGCATGAACGCACCGAAGTTTTCGCAGATGTAGCCGCGCGCGACGCCGTCGGGCAGTGACACGCGAAAGCGGATGCCGCGCGGGATCACCGCGATCTCCTGCGGTTCGATCTCGAGCACGCCCAGTTCGGTGTCGATCTTGAGGCGGCCGTGCTGCGGCACGATCAACAATTCGCCGTCGGCGTCGTAGAAGAAGCGGCCGTCCATATCGCGATTGGCGGCGTACAGATGCACGGCGATGCCGCCTGCAGCCGCGGGCGAACCGTTGCCGGCCATCGTGAACAGACCGTCGACGAAATCGACCGGCGCCGCGCTGGCGTCGGTGCCCGGCATCGGCAGCGGGTTCCAACGCAGTTGGTCCGGCGTCACCGGACCGTCGCCGAAATCGTTGTGGAACTCCGGCTGCGCGTAGGGTATGAACTCGCCATGCATCGCCGCCGGCCGGATGCGATACATCCAACTGCGGCGATTCTGATGCCGCGGCGCGGTGAACGCGGTGCCGTTGATCTGCTCCGCGTACAAACCGTGCGCGACTTTCTGCGGCGAGTTGCGGCCTTCCGGCAGCGTGCCTGCAAGCGCTTCGCTGGCGAATTCGTTGCCGAAACCGGATTGGTAGCCGTTGGATTTCATTTGCGATCCCGAATAGGGTGCGCCTAGGCGCACCGATCATTTTTACGACGCACGACCGAAACGGTGCGCCTAGGCGCACCCTATTCGGTTAATTTTTTACAGCACGCCGCGACGCATTTGATCGCGTTCGATGCTCTCGAACAGCGCTTTGAAATTGCCTTCGCCGAAGCCTTCGTTGCCTTTGCGCTGGATGATCTCGAAGAAAATCGGGCCGATCGCGTTCTGGGTGAAGATTTGCAGCAGTTTGCGCTTCGAATCGTCGACATCGGCGTCGATCAGGATTTTGTTCCTGGTCAACCGCGGCAGATCCTCGCCATGGCCCGGCACGCGCTGATCCACCACATCGAAATACGTCTCCGGCGTATCGAGGAAGTCGATACCGTTGGCGCGCATCGCTTCGACCGTTTCGTAGATGTCGTCGGTGAAGCAAGCGATGTGCTGGATGCCCTCGCCGTTGTACTGCTGCAGGTATTCGTTGATCTGCGACTTCGGATCGGACGATTCGTTGAGCGGAATGCGCACGATGCCGTCCGGCGCGGTCATCGCCTTCGACAGCAGGCCGGTTTTCGCGCCTTTGATGTCGAAATAGCGGATTTCACGGAAATTGAACAAGCGCTCGTAGTAGTCCGCCCACTTCTCCATATTGCCGAAATAGAGGTTGTGGGTGAGGTGATCGCTGAAGGTCAGGCCCAACCCCTTCGGCATCATTTCCGCGCCCGGCAGCCATTCGTAATCCGGGTCGTGGATCGTGCCTTTGTCGTCGTAGCGATCGACGATGTACAGCATGCAGCCGCCGATGCCTTCGATCACCGGCGCGGCCACGGCTTTGGTCAACTCGCGCGGGCCGATCTGCGTGGCGCCGTTCTTCATGGCCTGCACGCGCACCCATTCGGCCAATTTGTTCACGCGGATCGCGAAGCCGCAGGCGCTGGGGCCGTGTTTGGCGGCGAAGTCGGCGGCGACGGAATCGGGATCTTCGTTGATCAGGAACGTGCAATCGCCTTGGCGATAGGTGCTGATCGCGCGCGTCTTGTGGCGCGCAACTTTCACGAAGCCCAGGCGGCGGAAATAGTCGTGCAAGTGTTCGGCCTGACCGGCCGGCGCGGCGAATTCGACGAATTCGAAACCGTCGATCCCCATCGGGTTCTCGAAGGTGACGAGCGATGAAGCGGTTTGCGGGGCGTTTTGAGGCTGTGCGCTCATGACGGAACTCCTGTGACGAGACCCCGCAGCGGACGACGCGATGCCGTGGCTTGCCCGGGCCGAGGCCGAGGAATATAGTTTCAGGTGAAACCAATTGCAAGCCACGCCATGTCCGCTCGCGTCACTCGCCCGTCCGCCTCGAAACCCGCGTCGCCGCGGCCGCACGCACGCACGCCCGGCGCGCAGGCTTCGGCGCGCCGGGCGGCAACGCCCGACCCTCATGCGCCGGACCATCAGGCGCTCGATCTCGAACGCTTCCTGCCCTACCGGCTGAGCGTGCTGTCGAACCGCATCAGCCAAAACAACGCCCAGGGCTATGCCGAGCGCTTCGGGATCGGCATCACCGAATGGCGCATTATGGGCGTGTTGGCAGCCTTCCCCGCAATCAACGCGAACCAGATCTGTATCAAGATCGGAATGGACAAGGCCGCGATCAGCCGCAGCCTTCAAATCCTCGAGAAGCAGAAG
>JADZBF010000094.1 GCA_020852215.1 Lysobacter sp.
ATCAAGTCGCGGATGCTGCTGCCGCGGCCGCCCAGCGACGACGGCCTCGAAGACGACCCGCGCGCCGACCTGGTGCGCCGGCTGCAGGATTACGAACGTTTCAAACAGGCGGCGGAGGATTTGGACACCCTCCCCCGCATGGATCGCGACACCGCATTGGCGACGGCGTTCGTGCCGGACCGCGCCGGCGTCAAGCTGCCGCCGCCAGTGCAATTGAAGGAAATGCTGCTGGCGCTGCACGATGTATTGAAGCGCGCCGAATTGTTCACCGGCCATGCGATCAAACGCGACGCGCTCAGCGTGCGTCAGCGCATGACCGATGTGCTGGGCAGGCTCTCCGACGGCAGTTTCCATCGCTTCGAGAGCCTGTTCGAGCCGCGCGAAGGCAAGCTGGGCGTGGTGGTGACGTTCCTGTCGATTCTCGAACTGGCGAAAGAACGCCTGCTCGATATCGTGCAGGAGGCGCCTCACGCTCCGATCTACGTGAAATCGCTGGCGACGCGCGACGGCGACAACGACACCGGCCCGCTCGCGCTGCGCAGCGAATTCGACGAGGACGTCGAAGACCTCGAAGTCGAGGGCAGCGAAGCAGCGGCGCAAGCCCCGGCGATGCGCGAGACCGGTCCCGCCAAGAACACTGCCATCGACGCCATCGACGTCGACCCGACAGCCGCCGCATGAGTCCGGACGAAACGCAGCACCGCTCCGCCGACGTCGAGAACCCACCTGCGGATTCTCGTCACGAACGCGCCGACCAGGAACGCGGCGCCCTCGAAGGCGCCGCCCACGAAAACCCCGCCCAGGCCGACGATGCGTCGGCCCCGGCCAACGAAGCCCCAACGGCCCATCGATCCATGGATCAACACCTCATCACCCGCATCGTCGAAGCCGCGCTGCTCGCGGCGAATCAACCCCTGACCATCGCGCAGTTGCGCGCACTGTTCACGCTGGACGAACCCGCGCCGGACGGTTGCATCGAGCAAGCGCTCACCGATCTGCGCAACGGTTGCGCCGAGCGCGGTGTCGAATTGGCGGAAACCGCGTCCGGTTATCGCTTCCAAGTGCAGGCCGATGTGCATGCCTGGGTCGCCCGCCTGTGGACCGAACGCCAAACCAAATACACCCGCGCGACGCTGGAAACGCTGGCGATCATCGCGTATCGGCAACCGATCACCCGCGGCGAAATCGAACAAGTGCGCGGCGTGGCCGTCAGCAGCAACATCGTCAAAGCGCTGGAAGAGCGCGAGTGGATCCGCATCGTCGGCCATCGCGATGTGCCGGGCCGCCCGGAATTGCTGGGCACCACGAAAATCTTCCTCGACTACTTCGGGCTCAAGAGCCTCGACCACTTGCCGCCGCTGTCCGAGTTGAAGGATTTCGGCGAATTGGACCCGCAATTGCCCTTCGGCGGCATCGACCCGGACGGCGTGAAAGCCGCCGCCTTGGCCGAAGCGATGGGCGCACCGGCGACGATCGCCGCCGACGGCATCGCGATGAACGACGACGCGGCGAACGCGGAAGCCGCGGACGCAGATGCCAATACAGATCACGCGCAAAGCGAAAATTTGGACAACGAACATTCGGATTCGGAAGATTCCGATAGCGACTCCGACGACGCCCACAACAACGGCGAACTCAACGACACCCCATCCGAACACGACACCTCCGACGAAGGCCGCGACGACCACGACGCGACCGACGCCCCCGAACACACCACGAACACCGCCCTCGTCGCCGACGACGACAGCACCGGAGCCTGATATGAAAAAACAACAACCCGCCCGCACCCTCTCGCTCAAACGCGAGAAGGAAGCCGCCATCGAAACCGAGCGACTGGAAGAACGGTTGCACAAAGTCCTGGCGCAAGCCGGCCTCGGCTCGCGTCGCGCGCTGGAGCAGCGCATCGCCGACGGCATGATCAAAGTCAACGGCGAGACCGCACAGGTCGGCATGAGCGTCAAAGGCGGCGACCGCATCGAAATCGACGGCAAAACCTTCGTCGCCAGCGCGCTGACCGAACCGGCGCGGGTGCTGATGTACAACAAGCCCGAAGGCGAAGTGACCACGCGCGAAGATCCCGAAGGCCGCCCGACCATTTTCGAAGCGCTGCCGGTGCTCAAAGGCGCGCGCTGGATCGCGATCGGTCGCCTCGACATCAACACCACCGGCCTGCTGTTGCTCACCACCGACGGCGAATTGGCCAACGCGATGATGCATCCGTCGTTCGAGATCGAACGCGAATATCTGTGCCGCGTGCGCGCGCCGGAAGGCGAAGAGAACGTGTCGGACAAGCTGGTCGATCGCCTGCACCGCGGCGTGGCGCTGGAAGACGGTCCGGCGAAGTTCGAGCAGATCGAGCGCATCGGCGGCACCAACATGCCCGATGAGAGCCGCCACGACTGGTTCCGGGTGACGCTGAGCGAAGGCCGCAATCGCGAAGTGCGGCGTTTGTGGGAATCGCAGGGCTGCCAAGTCAGCCGATTGAAGCGCATTCGCTACGGCGACGTGATGTTGCCGCAACCGCTGCTGCGCGGCCAAAGCCAGGAACTGGCGGCGACCCAGGTCGAAGCGCTGCGCAAGAAGCTCAATCTGGAAGAAGGCCCGCCGCCGGCATTGACGCTGCAGCCGGTGATCGGTCAGCGCAAAGCCGCGAAGTCCACTGTGCACGTCGGCCGCGAAGGTCGCAGCCAAGCCTACGTCAACGGTCATAACACCGCCGACGAAGGCCGCGAACTGCGTCGCTTCGACCACGTCCGCGAAGACCGCGGCCGTTTCGGCAACAAAAAGAAGCGCGGCGATTTGACCGTCAGCGGCGAAGCCGCGGCGCGGCAATCGCAGAACAAGCCGTTCAAACAGCGCCCGCAGAAAGGCCCGAAGCCGCTGCCCGACGGCAATCCGGCCGCGTTCCGCACGTGGTACGTGCCCGAAGGCGTCGACACCGGCCCGACCGGGCATCGCAACGCCGATGCACGCGGACCGAAGAAACCTTACGTCAAGAAACCCTACGCCAAGAGCCCCGGCGGCGGCCAAGGCGGTTACGCCAAACCGCGCGGCTATGCCGGCGAGCAAACCGGCGGTCAAGGCGGCTACGCCAAACCGCGCAGCTACTCGGGCGATCAGACCGGCGGCCAAGGCCCCGCGTTCGGCGGCGAACAAGGCGGCGGTTACGCCGGTCAAGGCCATCCCTACAAGCGCCGCGGTCGCAGCCAAGCCGGTCAAGGCGGCCCGGGCCAAGGTGGTCAAAGCGCACAAGGCGGCGGCTATCAGGGCGGTGGTTATCGCGGGGATGCCCAGCCGGGCTATCGCGGCGACCAAGCCGGTCCCGGCGATCGTCGCAGCCGCGGCCCCGCGCCGCAGGGCGCGAAACCCGCGCGCCCGGCCAGACCGTACGGCCATCCCGGCAGCGCGCCGAGCTTCCCCTCCGATCATGCCGGCGGTGGCTACACACCCTACGGCGATCAACCGCCGCGCGGCCCGCGCGGTCCGCGTCCGCAGGGGCCAGGCGGTCCGAAATTCGGCGGTCCCAAGCCAGCCGGCAGACCCGGCGGCAACCCGGGCGGCCCGAAATTCGGTGGCCCCAAGCCCGCCGGCCGTGGCCCGGGTGGCCCGCGCCCCGGCGGTCCGCGCCCGGCTGGTCCGCGCCCCGGCGGCCGCGGCCCCGGCC
Source organism: Lysobacter sp. (assembly GCA_020852215.1). Taxonomy (GTDB): domain Bacteria; phylum Pseudomonadota; class Gammaproteobacteria; order Xanthomonadales; family Xanthomonadaceae; genus Lysobacter_I. The sequence continues at coordinate 3,665 of JADZBF010000094.1, forward strand.
CTCGCGGTCCGCGGGGTGGTGGGGCTCAGGGCGGTTGATATTTGAAGCCAATCTCAGCAAGGCGCGTCTTTGGCGCGCCTTGCACGTGAATTTGGATGCTGAGAATAGCTGGCGCCATATTTCTGCCATTCGTTACACGCAAAAACCTGTTCGGCTACAAACGCTATGAATCTTAAAAAAAACAAAACTAATTTTTATGCGCTCGCATTGTTAGTTTGTTTTCTTGTTTGTTTTGTGCCCGCCGCGTCTTGGCTATTGAAATTTTGGTCAACCGATTTCTCCGGGGAACCTGCACACTGGTCTGCGTTCGGCGACTTCTTTGGGGGTACTTTATCTCCGATCTTGGCTTTTTTGAGTTTTATCGGATTGCTGTGGACGATCAGAAATCATGAAAAATCCGAGAAAATAAGGAAGATCAAGGATGATGATCAGCAATACTTCAAGCATTCTACTTCGTGCATGGAACGGGCATTTCACGTAATTTCTGGTGAAGACAAAACAAAACTTCCTATTCAAGATCGATTGGCATGGTTGACGTGCGCGCGCCTGTTACTTTCCGCAAAATCTGCCGAGAAGAAAATTTCGCATCACTCCAAAGGCTTACAAGAAATGCTCAAAGGAGAGCAGGAACATTGGCGCATGGTGTTCTATACATTTTTTAGGGTGAACGAACCGAATTCTATCGGCACAAACGCATCTTATTTTCGTTGCGAGCAAAATGAAGTCGGCTTTGAAATCGATGAACGCTCGATTCGAGTGATCTACGAATTCATGGAATGGCCTGACGACGCCGCAGATCCAATCGACGCGGTAGAATTTTATGATCGTAAGGAATTAGACAAGATGGGATTTGGCAAGTCAGGAATCAGAAAATTCGTTCTCTCCTCCATGCGCTTTGATGACAATAGCCCTGAAAATTAGCCCCGCAGAGCCCGTTCAAAATCTTCGAGCAGGGGCGTCGCATCCCTTCTCCCCGCAAGCCGTGCATATTCTTTTCCTTCTCCCCGCAAGCGGGGAGAAGGTGGCGCAACGCGCCGGATGAGGGGCCGGCGTTGCGCTTGGTTCGCGCGCTTCCAACCCTGCGCAACAAACGATGCGCGAACAGCGCCCCTCACCCGGCCTTCGGCCACCCTCTCCCCGCGATGCGGGGAGAGGGATGAAAGGGCCGGCGAAGGGCCGCCAATCCGCTCGGTCCATGCGCTCGGCGCATGCCTCATCTGAGATTTTGAACAGGCTCTTACATACTCGTTAATACAAGATAATTAGCCTTTAGCGTGTGAACCATGACTTCACACAAGCCACATAAAACGCCCGCACAAGACCGCAACACTGGCTCCGTCGAAACCGAACGGAGTCCTCATGGCCGCGCAACTCGAACGCGAATTCGATCTGGTGATCGTCGGCGCCAGTTTCGCCGGCGCCGCCTGCGCCATCGCCGCCGCGCAGTACGGGCTGCGGGTGTGCGTGCTGGAGCGCAAGCGCGATCCCGGGCTGAAGTTGCACACCACCGGCATCATCGTGAAGGAAGCCGCGGAACAGACGTGGCTCAGCCGCGCGCCGCAGGCGCTGACCAAACGCATCGATCGCGTGCGCTTGTACGCACCGAATCTGCGCGATCTGGATTTGCGCGTGCCGGACTATTACTTCCTCTCCACTGACACACCGAATCTGATGCGCTGGCTGGCGGACGAGATGGTGGCGCAGGGCGTCGATCTGCGTTTGATGCAGCCCTTCACCGACGCCGAGTACGAACACGGCCGTTGGCGACTTCCGGGTATCGGCCGCACGCCCTGGCTGGTGGGCGCTGACGGCGCGAAATCGCGGGTGGCGCAGCGCGTGGGGCTCGGCCGCGTCGGCGATTTTCTCTACGGTGTCGAACACGAATTCGAAGGGCTGCAGTTGAGCGATGCCGATGAGCTGCATTGTTTCGTCAGCCGCGCGCTGGCGCCGGGTTACATCGGCTGGGCGACGCAAAATCCCACGGGCGTGCAATTCGGGCTGGCGTTCCGGCACCGCAATTCGCGCAAGGGCGCGCCGGATATCGAAACGTTGCGCGCGCGTGTGGGGCGGATGCTCGGCATACCGGCGAACCTCGCGCCCAGCGCCGTGCGCGCCGGCTTGATTCCTTGCGGCGGGCCGGTGCGAGCGCTGTCCGGGCCAGGCGTGATCCTCACCGGCGATGCGGCGGGCATCGTGTCGCCCGTCACCGCGGGCGGCATCCATTCGGCGTGGCAGCACGGTTGGTGCGTGGGCGAAGCGGTCGCGCGGCATCTGCGCGACGGCGGCCCATCGCCCGCAGCGGTCGCCGAGCGCGCCGCGCCGCGGTATCGGGTCAAACGTGCGTTGCGTTGGGCGTTCGATCGTTTCCAGATGGATTGGCCGTTCGACCTGATGCTCGGTTCCCCGCCGATGCGTTGGGCGGCGGAGCGTGTGTATTTCGGGCGCGGAGAACGTGCATGAGCGAAGCGATCGACGATCAAGCGGCAACGCAAGGCGAAACGGATTCGTGGGCACGGTTCGCGGCGAACGGGATCGCGCCCACCGATCGTTCGCAGCATGCGTTCGAACGTCGGATCTTCTGGCGACGGACGATTCGGCAACGGTGGTTCTGGCGGCACACGCTGCGAGTCGCGGCGTTTCTCGTCTGCGCGCACGCCATCGTCGCCGTATCGCTGGTGCCGATCTTCGGCATGCTGCTCGCGATGTTTTATGCGGTCTTTCCGCCAGCAGCGAGCATCGCCGCCTATGATGCGATCCAGGACGCGCCACTGTTCGCGCTGCTCTGTTTCGCGCTGGCGATCATAGCGACGGGCACGCTGTGGCCGATTGCGAAAGCCGTTGTCAACGCGCTGCCGTTCTTCCCACGCATCTTCGCGCTGCTGGCGCTCGCGATCTGGGTGCCGACGCTGTCGGCGGAAAGCCTGCGCTGGGCGTTGATCCAGCACGAGATCGTACAAACGCAGCCGCAGTGCCACGGCGCGCGAACGTTACTGGCCTCTCTGCGCACGCGTAACGAATTTTTGGCCGACTTCGATCACGGTCGCATCCCGCATGCGTGGATGCTGAAGGACGGCGAAGTGCATCTGTGGAGCTACCGACGTCTGCGCTTCGAACCCGCGCCGGGTTGGCGCGGAATCGCGAATTGCGCGGATGCGGCGCGCGCGACCGACCCGCTGGCAGGTCAACGTTGGTGAGCCGCGCCCGACGAAGGCCCGGTACAAGACGCGCATTCAGACCAGTTCGAAGCGATCCGCGTCGAGCATCGCCGGGAAGCGTTGACGATGCGCTTCGAGTTCGTCGGCGCGCAGCGTGGTGGTGACGATCATCGTCTCGTCGGTGCATTCGCTGATCGGATGCCCGAGAAAATCGATCACGGCGCTGTCGCCGGCATAGTGCAGTCCGTTACCGTCGTTGCCGACGCGGTTGAGCCCGGCGACGTAGCACAGATTCTCGATCGCGCGCGCGCGCAGCAGCGTTTTCCATGGATAAGCGCGCGCCGACGGCCAATTGGCGACGTACAGCAACACGTCGTAGTCGAGGCGATCCTGTCGCTCGACATCGTAACGATTGCGCGAGAACACCGGGAAACGCAGGTCGTAACACACCAGCGG
>JADZBF010000095.1 GCA_020852215.1 Lysobacter sp.
CACCCGAAATGCGCGCCGGAATTATTCGCGCGTTACCGCGGCTTGGCCGGACCGAACGCCGCGTTCGTCGAGACCGAAACGCTGATGGCGGCGCAGCGCGCGGCGGATGTGCTGGTGGCCGATACCACCTCGGTGGTGTCGGAATTCGTGGTGCAGCACAAGCCGGTGATCACATTGCGCAATCGCGCGCCGAAACCGCACATGCTGGATTTCGACGATCCCAAGCGCTTACCCGAGATGCTGGAACGCGCGTTTGCGCCGAGCGACGCACTACGTGAGGCGATCGTGACCTACGCCGATGCGATCCATCCGTATCGCGACGGGCGTTCGTCCGAACGCGTGATCGCCGCGACCGAGGATTTGATCGCCGGCAAACTCGGCCGCCTGCGCGGCAAACCGCTTGGCGGGCGGCTGCGGGCGCTGCAGATTCGGTCGAGACTCGGTTATTGGGGGTTTTGAGCCCTGCCGATGTCGTTTGTTTTCATTCGAGACTCGATGCCGCCTCACCACCGCAACCGATGCCGCGAAATGCGATGCACCAGTTTCGCTTGCAGCGCGCGCGCTTCGGCTTCGGGCAGGTAGTGCAGGATCAGCGGCGAACCCATGCCGGTGCCGCCTGCGGTGTCCAACAACAGCGTCGCCATGCCGAGGCGTCGATCAATGGGCGATTGGCTGAGGATGACCGCCTGCAATTTGCCGATTTCCGCGAAACGCCAGCGTCGCGTCCACCAGCCGTCGCGCACGGCGACGATGCGGTCGTCCAGCGCGTAGCCGGCCATGCGCGCGTGCCGCCACGCCAGATAACCGCCCCACGGCAGCCAACATGCGAAGACGCCCGCGCCGAGAATGCCCAGATTCCAATACGCGCCGAACACCAGCAGCGTGGTCCACAGCAGATGCGGTACGAACAAACGCCATCCGGCGTGGCGATGCAGCCGATGCCACGACCGTACCGGCCACTGCACATGCGGCAATAAGCGGTGGACCAAGCCGTCGCACAGCGCGGGGGTGCCGATCGGCGCCAGTTCGCGCAGCGATCGGGGTTGCCCGTGCGAGCCGTTGTCCAGCACCGCGGTGCTGACTTCCAACGTCCGTCGCTTGAATAGGCGATGCAAAATCCCTTCGTGCAGCGTCCATGTCTGAATGCGGCGATGCGGGGCGCTGGTGCGCAGGCGCGTCAGCATGCCGCGTTCGAGCGTGAGCCGGCGGCCGTGCTGTTCCAAACGGAAGTCGGTGTAATGCAGCAACGCCAAAATCACCGAAAAAACGCGCAGGACCACCACGAAGATCACGACCAGCGTGACGATCGCCGCCACTTCATGGCCGTTGCCGTAGCTCAGCACATAGCCGAACAGGGTTTGCAGCCAGCCGCGCAGCACGCGCGTCAGCAGTTCCGGATTCAACTGCGCCAACACCGCGAACACACCGGCCACCACCAGCATGCCGCGATTGGAAATCAAGCCCAGGCGCATCACTTCGGCGCTGGACAGGCTCACCAGTACCACGCTGTCGTCCGCGTCCGCCTGCGGATTGGCCGCGACGCCCGCCGCTTCCGAACGCCGCCGTCGGATCAGCGCCTCCAGCGCCAAGGCATCGTCGAGCGTGAGCACGCGCATTTCCGCTTCGGGCTTGATGCCGCCGGCCGATTCCAAGCGCACTTCGGCGACGCGGAAGATCCGGTGCAGCAACGATTGATGCAGCGCGACGTTGTGGATGCGCGCGAACGGAATCTGCCGTTGCTTGCGCTCCAGCAGACCGCTTCGGATCATCAAACTGTCGTGATCGATGCGGAAGCGGTAGGTGTAGTACTGCCAAATCGAATACGCCGCGAGCAAACAGATCGCCACCGCGGACCACAAATCGTTGCGGTCGCCGCGACCCCAGAACAGCAACACCAGCAGCGGCACGATGAATTGCTTGAGTTGCTGGATCAGCACGAAGAACCACGACAGCGGATGCAACCGCCGTTCTTCGGTCGCGTCCAGCGCGAGCGCCTCAGGCGTGGTCGGAGTCATCGCCGTCTTGTCGGTCGATCTGGCGCGTGAGGTAATCGCGCAAACGCTCCGCGTCGTCGAGCGACATGCCCGATACGCTGATCGCGCTCAGTCGCGTGCCGGCGGTGTGCAGAATCACCGAGGCCAGCCCATGCGCGCGTTCAAGCGGTCCGCGCTTGAGGTCCATATGCTGCACGCGCGTGGTCGGCACCCGCGTTTCCCATTGCCACAAGCGCCCGCGTTTGACCGCGAAACCGTCACGGTCGAGTTTCCAGAAGGTATAGCGATAGCGCCGATACGCCAGCCATAAACCGGCTGCGATCGCGATCGCGAACGCGCCGCCGATCGCGACCCACGTCGTCGCCTGCGCGCCGAGACGGCTGTAGAGCACCATCGAGACCACCGCGGCCGGCACGCTGGTACTGAGCAGGCCGACGTACCGGAACACTGTTTGCGCGCGCGGCGGCAGCGCCTGCCAATTCGGTTGCAGCGGTTCGTCTTCGACGACGAGATCGGCGCTCTCGGGGTCGAGGCCGTCGACGGCTTCATCGAGGGCGGTGACATTCGCACTTTCGTCCGCCGCGCTTTCATCCACCGCCCTCGCTTCCGTCGCGTCGTCGTTGTGCGCGTCGACGGCACTGCTCTCGGCGGAAGCGACTTCAGGATTCGGATCGTGGGACGCCGCCGCGGAGGCCTCGGACGCGGCCTCCTCGAGGCGCGGTTCGCGCGCGGGCGCGTCGGAAGCGGTGGGATCGGAAGCAGTGGGGGCGTTGGGCAAAGTCACGGAGAACGGATCGTCCACGGATGTCGCGAGGAGTATGCACGGCGACGCGCGCCTCCGCATCGGTCGTCGCGGGCTGCGACGGCTGCATGCGCATGCGGCGCCGCGTTCACAAATCGCGATAAGGATTGAAGTACGGGTTCCACGACGGGTCGAGCGTGTAGCGTTTGTACGTCCATTGATACTGCGCCGGGTCGCGACGCGCGATCGTCTCCACCGCCGCGTTCAAGGCCGTGGTGGCGACCAGGCCGTCCGCGTCGGCGATGGCCGCCGGCGCCGGCTCCACCCGCAGCGCGAACGCGAGCGGACCGACGCGTTCGCAATACACGAACAGCACGGTGGCGCCGCTGCGCTCGGCCAGCCGCGACAACAAGGTCATGGTGTAAGCGGGGCGACCGAAAAACGGCGCGAATTCGCCATCGCCGGCTTTCGGCTGCTGGTCCGGCAGGATGCCGACCACGCCGCCGTCGCGCAGGCGCTTGAACAATCGACGGATGCCGGCGGCTTCGGCGCGGACCTGGGTCACCCGGCCCTCGGCGTCGGCGCGGGCCAAGCGCAGGAAGGCTTCGCCCAGGGGCGAGTCCGGCGGCCGATACAGAATCGCCAGCGGCGTGTAGCTGGCCAGCCATTGGTTCAGCAGTTCCCAGTTGCCGTAATGCGGCGCGGCGACGATCACGCCTTTGCCCGACGCGATGGCGGCATCGAACAGGTCCACGCCCTCCTGGCGCACCAGCATCGACGCCAGATTCTCGGCGTGCGGCCGGGTCCACAGCCTCAGCGTTTCGAAGGCTTGGCGCGCGGTGGTGCGCAGGATGTCGGCGTGCATGGCCTCGCGCTCGGCGACGCTCGCGTCGGGGTAGGCCAGTTCGAGATTCCGCCATGCGACCTTGCTCTCGCGGCGCGATTGCCGGCGCCACAGCCAGGCCACGAAATCGCCCAGACGACTGAGCCACGCCCAAGGCAGGCGACCGAACAAGCGGGCGAAGATGAAGAGGAGGCGGGCGAACGCGGCGGTCATGGGGCGGGCAGTCTACGCGCTGGCGGCGGCCTCGGATCGGGTCGGACCGAGTCGAACCCAGTCGAACCAAGTCGAACCCAGTCGAACCCAGTCGACTGAAGGACGTCGCGGCACGAATCGCCGTGAGCGAAGCGTCGCGCTCGGTTCCGGTACGATTTCCGCCCCGCCCGACCCGCAGACTCGCCCGATGCTCGCCTTGATCCAACGCGTGACCCATGCCCAGGTCTGGGTCGCCGGCGAGGTCGTGGGCGCCATCGGACCCGGATTGCTTGCGCTGATCGGCGTGCAGCCCGGCGACGGCCCGGCCGAGATCGCCAAACTGGGCGA
>JADZBF010000096.1 GCA_020852215.1 Lysobacter sp.
ACGCTCGCCGCCGCCTACGAGCAGGTCCTGCGTTTGTGCGAGCTGCGGCAACGACCCGCGCCGACGCGCGAGGACGTGCTGGATGCCGTCATCGGTTGTTTCGTCAAAGGCGATGCGGACAGCGACGGCGCGATCGTGCGCGCGGTCGCGCTGCGTGCGCTCGGCGGCACAGCGATGGGCACCGTGCCGCGCGGCGCCAGCGTGCCGCCGTTGGTGCGCGATGCGCAATATCGCCTGCGTCGGCAACGTTTGAAGATCGACGACGCGCAGCCGCGGCGCGCGGTGCTGGATCTGTATCGGCGTCCCGAACATCGCGTCGCCAGCCGTTTGCTGCACGGTCTGTCGCTACTCGGCGTGCCGTTCGCGGTGCGCACGGCCGGGCCGGATTTCGTGCACGGCGTCGGTTTGGAGCGCTTGCAGGAACATTGGGAGTACACCTATTCCGCCGCCACCGAAGCGGCCTTGGTCGAAGCGGCCGTCCACGGCGCCACCGTGCCGCTCGCGGTCGCGCAGGTGTTCAATCGTCGATTGGATCGCGCGCAGCAAGACGGCGGCGTCGACGCGCGCACGGCGGCGACATCGACCATTCAAGCCTGCGTACTCGGTCTGCACGATCATCTGCCGCGCGCACTGGATGCTTTGCGCATCGCGATCGGCGCCGACAGCGACTTCAGTTCGGTCGCGGCCGCGGTGGCGAGCCTCGCGTTGTTGTGGGAATCGCGCGAGCCTTTGGAAGCGCGGCAGATCGATGCCTTGCCGGCGCTGCTGCAAGCGGCGTACGAACGCGCGCTGTATCTGGGCCGCGAATTGCGAGGCGCGTCGGGTGATGCCAGTGCGGTGTTGCGGGCGCTCACGCAGTTGCGCGAAACCCTGTTGGGCGATGCCGGACGCGCGCTCGACGCCGATCTGTTCTGGCGCATGCTGCACGATCTGCAGCGCGCGCACGATGCGGCGGTGGTACGCGGCGGCGCGCTGGGTTTGCGCTATTCGGCCGGACAGGCCGACGACACCGAACTGGCCGAGGCCTTGAACGGTCATCTGCGCGGTATGTTGCCCGCCGCGGAATCCGTCGCGTATCTGCGCGGCCTGTTGCAGACCGCGCGCGAAGCGGCGTGGCAACAACCGGCGTTGCTCGATGCGCTCGACGCGCTGCTGCACGACTGGACGCAGGGCGATTTCGTCGCGAATTTGCCCGAACTGCGCTTGGCGTTCGCGGGCATGACGCCGAAGGAAACCGACCGCATCGCCGCCGTGATCGCGAGCCGTCATGGCGTGGACGCACTCGGCCAACGCGTGCATTACGATCTCGACGAAGGTCAGCTTCAGCAGTTTCTCGCGGCTTCGGAAACGCTGCGCGAGGTTTTGCGCACCGACGGGCTAGACGCATGGCTCGCCGATGCGCAGAACGCCGTCGCAAACGCTTCTGCGGGTACGTCCGCATGAGCGCGCTGGAACGTTGGCGTTTGTTGCTTGGCCAATACGCCGGGCAGCGCCTGGACGGCGCGAACGGCCTGAGCGGGGAGGCCGCGCGCATGGATCGCGCGCTGGATTATCTCTACGGCCGCGAATACGACGGCCGCGGCGTGCGCAAGGAGATCGGCCCCGGTTCGCTCGATCCTTCGCAACTGACCTTGGTGAATTGGCTCGGTGAAGTGCGCGAATTGTTTCCGCGCGAAACGGTGGAAACGATCGAGAAGCACGCGCTGGATCGCTACGGCCTCACCGAACTCGTCACCGACCCGCAAACGCTGGAGCGGCTGGAGCCCAATCAGCAGTTGCTGCGTACATTGTTGAGTCTGCGCAGCCACTTGCGCGGCGAGGTGTTGACGCTGGCGCGGCGCATCATTCGGCAGGTGGTCGAGGAGATTCGGCGCAAACTCGAATCGGAAGTGCGGCAGACCTTGGCGGGTCGGCTCAATCGCTTCCGGCATTCGCCGATGAAAGTGGCGCAGAACTTCGACGCCGCCGGCACCGTGCGTCGCAACCTCAAGCATTACGACGCCGAGCGCAAGCGTCTGGTGCTGGAAGAATTGCGCTTTTTCGAGCGCAACAGCCGGCGTTTGCCGTGGGACATCGTGCTGTGCATCGACCAGAGCGGCAGCATGACCGACTCGGTGATCCACAGCGCGGTGATGGCCGGCATCCTCGCCGGTCTGCCCGCGTTCCGGGTGAAGATCGTGGTGTTCGATACGCAGATCGTCGATCTGTCCGAGCACGCCGACGACCCGGTGGAAGTGCTGATGCGGGTGCAGCTCGGCGGCGGTACCGATATCGCCCGCGCGATGCGCTATTGCGCGCAGTTGATCGAAAACCCGCATCGCACCGTACTCGTGCTGCTCACCGATTTTTGCGAAGGCGGCTCGCCCGGCGAATTGGTGCGTGCGACGAAAGCGCTGGCCGAAGCGCGGGTCAAACTGTTGGGCTTGGCCGCGTTGGATGGGCAGGCGCATCCGGTGTACGACCGACAGATGGCCGAACGTCTCGCCGCCTGCGGCATGGAAATCGCGGCGCTCACACCCCAGCAGTTGGCGCAGTGGTTGGTGAAGGTGATTTCGTGAGCATGCGCGGTGCGATGAACGCTTTTGCGCTGTTCGCATCCGTGCGCGTCGACGGAGTCTCGCGATGACGTTGCTCGCGGACTTGCGCACGCAGTTGGCGCGTTACGACGACGACGCGCTGGCTGCGCTCGGCAATCGCGGCCTGCTGCGTCGCGCGTACAAGGATTTGGAGACGCATGCGGCCGAGATCGAAACTGCCGCGGAAGGCACTGCCGACATCGTGCAGGTTCGCGTCGCCGGCCACACCGTGC
>JADZBF010000097.1 GCA_020852215.1 Lysobacter sp.
AAACGAAAGGTCCGCATGCCCATGCACGCTTTCGCGCCGAAGCAGATCTCGATTCCGCGTTCAGCCTTGCGCTCGATCTCGCGTTGTATCTCGCGCTCGAGCCTCGCCCTGGTCGCGGTCACGCTGGTGGCGGGTCTCGCCGGTTGTACCGCCACGCCGCCGCCCAAAGCGCCGCCACCGGCCAAGACCTTGCCGTTCCAATTCGCGCGGGCGAATTTGGCGCCGGCCTCGGGCACGTTGGTCAGCGGCTCGTTGCGCATCATCGCGCAGGCCGACGGCGTGTATCTGACCGGCGAAATCGGCGGTTTGGGTCGCGGGCGCACGCATGCCATCCATATCCACGAACGCGGCGATTGCAGCGCTGCCGACGGCAGCAGCGCGGGCGGTCATTTCAATCCTGCAGGCGTCGCCCACGGCCGCGCGGGCGGCGGCGCGCACCATGCCGGCGACATGGACAACCTCGTGGCGAACGAGGCCGGCGTCGCGCGCGTCGATATGCACGTGCGTGGCGTGACCCTGGGCGGCGGCGGCCCGACGGATATCATCCGTCGCGCGATCGTGGTGCATGCCGGCCCCGACGATTACAGCAGCCAGCCGGCCGGCAATTCCGGTGCGCGTATCGCCTGTGGCGTGATCGAAGTCGATTTGCGCTGACTTCACCCGCCTGGTGTGAACGCACTCCTGGGAACGGTGATTGAGTTGAATTTAGGGTCGTTTGCGAAGATGACGCGGTAGACGATTTTCCCGCCTGCTTCATTGGGAGGAATTGGAAATATAGAAGCCGAATACATCGGAGAGCCGCTTTCGCTAGCCACGTCCATTACCTCCGAGAATCGGTCGTCGTTCCCGGTTCCCGAAAAAACCGCGGCGCACACGTTTGTTCCACATGCTAAGCGATCAAGGCCGAATCTAGATTTTCTCGACTTCAACTCAGACGATAAAGACTTTTGATAGAGCTTCGTGAGCTCGACTCCATCGGCATTGCTCTGAAGGGCGAGTCTGTCGATGACCGCATCAAAGTCTTCGCGCCGGAGAAGCTTATCTGCAGCCTCTGCGTTGAGCGAATTGCCCGTAACCAGCCCAGACTCCAGTGGTGAAACGACAACGATCTTTTGTGTCGATGCGGAATTCGGCATCTCATCTGTGTTGCCGGGCCTATCTGGTGTTGGGCCGCCATGTGCTGCACCCATAGGCGGCGGATTGCTGCCCATGCGTTCAGATTCTGATGAGCCTGTCGAATATACGTATTCAAAAATTTCGCGTTTGTATAAAAAAATCGACGCGCCAGCTATCACCAATCCGAAAAATCCACCGAGTAGCGGTTTTATATATTTGTTGTTCTTCATAGGCTGGATTACCTCATTCAACAAATCAAGGCGCAGGCGTCAAGCAACCGCTTCACGCCCGCCGGATCAATAAATCAAGTCAACACATTGATCGGATTGCCGCTAGTAATGATCTGAACCCATCCGCCGTTGCTATCGCTGACTTGGGCTTGGCCGGTGGTAGGCGAGAAAGAAACAACACACCTGTTCTGACACTCGAAAGTAGTGCCATTCACGACGACACGGCTGTACGCAAGGCCACCAAATGAGGTGAGAGAAAGGACGGCGGCCACGGCAGCTAAAGCGGATATGTGTAAAAAATTCATTGCAAGGTCCTTTAGAAGATTGATGCGCTAAGTGAATTGATTTGAAGGTGCCGCTTCATTGCTTGACGGGCACAGGCTTGCCATCCAGCCTAATTAGAACCTATCTCAAAATAGAAATCTGAAGAAAACTGCTGCAAAATAGCCGAATGGTGAAGATTTCAGACGTGCATTGGAGCCGGATCAGGCATCACTTTCCGGAGGAAAACATTCCCGACGAACGGCCGGGCCGCAAGCCAGTGCCGGCACGCCGTGTGCTTGATGCCGTGCTCTGGGTCCTCAAGACCGGGGCACAATGGCACATGCTTCCGCAGTCATATCCGAACTACAAGACCGTCCATCGGCGGTTTCAGGCATGGGCACAGCAGGAGATCCTGCGCGGAATTCTGGTCGATCTCGCCAACGATCTGCGTGAGCAGGACCTACTCGACACATCCGAGTGTTACATCGACGCGACATTCGCGAACGGACGCGGTGGCGGCTTGGAGATCGGCAACACGAAGTGCGGAAAAGGCGTGAAAATCATGGCGATTGTGGACCGCGCCGGTCTGCCATTGTCGGTGAGCACGCATGCGGCGAATCATCACGAGGTGAAGTTGGTGCAGTTGAGCTTTGATTTCTACATGATCGAAGCCATGCCCGAGATGTTGATCGGTGATCGCGCGTACGACAGCGACGACTTGGATGATGATCTTCGCACAAAGGGCGTGAAGATGGTGTCGCCGCACCGTAAGAACCGAGTGAAACCAAAGACCCAAGATGGCCGAGAGTTGCGTCGCTACAAGCGGCGATGGATCGTGGAACGATTCTTCGCCTGGATGAAGAGCAAGCGCCGGCTGTTGAATCGTTGGGAATTGTATCCGGAGAACTTTCTCGGGTTTGTGCAGATTTCCGCCTTTTTTTTACTGCTCAGGCGATTTTGAGATAGGTTCTACTCGAATCGGCGCGAATTCGCTGTCATGAATGGTCGTGCCGCCCGGCCCGGTGTGAACGACGCACTCATTTGGACAGATGTAAGTGTAATCGCCGATCGTTACGACACTCTGGGCAAAACTGATGGCCGAGAGTACTGTCAAAACCCCCGCGAGAGATAGGCCGACGATAACTTTCTTGTACGTTTTCATCCGTATTCCCTATCGTGATAGCCAACGACATGCTGGCTTTCCGACTGTATGGGGTGGAAAGGCAGGCAGTCAATTTCGCCTCGCCGAAGAATCAGCGCAAGCGCTCGTGCGGGTTCTGCTGCGCGCTGCAGGCGACGGCTTCCACATCCAACCCGTGCGCTTGCAACACCACGCGATACTGCCGCTGACGCGCTTGAAAATACGTGTAGCGGCGACGCGCGCTGTCGTCGACGGCTTCGCCGCTGCGGACGCGCTCAGCTTCGATCGCGTCGAACCGGCGCCAGGCGTCGAAATCGAATTTCGCCATGCGCACGCGGGTATCGGCGTAACGCAGCAACGGTTCCGGCGATGCGTCGAGCCAGAGCTCGCGCTGCGGCGCGAGCAGGGCGGTTTCGATCAACGGCCACAGGCGTTGGAGACCGACGTGGTCGTACTGCATCGCGATCATCGCGGCCAAGTCGTGCGCGGTGAGGTAACGCGCATGTTCGATGCGCGCGCCGAATTGCTCTTGCGCCTGCAACGCGGTCGCCGCGCTGGCCATGCCGCGTTCCAGCAGCGTCTCTTCGAATCGCGCGGCGACCGTACGCGCGGCATCGGCGTCGCCGATCAGCGCGAACGGCAAGACCCGCAGCGGGCCGCCGTGCAATTCCAATTCCGCGCGCATCGGTTGCGGCACGGTGCCGTTCGCATTCGCGCCGAAAACGATGATCCGCGGTGCGTCGGCGCGCGGCGCGCGCGCGCGCAATTCCTGCAGACGGCGATGCAGCGGCCAGCCCGGACGCAGCAATTCGGCCGGGTCGAAATGCGCCGCTCCGAGCACGAGATCCAGGTCGCTCACTTCCGGGGCCAGCGTCGCCAGATCGAGCGCGATGGCTTGGGCCAGCGCGGCCGCCGGCGTTTGCCCCAGCGCGGCCTGACGCGGCGCGGTGCCCGGGGTCAGTTCCAAAGCCACTGCGCCCAAGACCGAGAACGGGGCGGCAGCGTTCGCGTTATCGCTCATCGCGCGCGACCTGCGAAACGGGCGAGCGCACGGGGCGCGGTGCGGCGTGGTGCGGACATTCGGCGGGCGGCGTCGTGGGCGTCGTTGACGGGAGTGGGATTATAGGTGGAGGCAATAGGGGGAGGCACTCGCCGCGGGCGTTGCGTCCGGCGGCCGCGTGAATCCAACCATGCCCGTCATCCCGAGCGTACAGAGGGGCGTGCTTGAATTTCGTTCGATATCGTCGACAAGCAGGTTCCTCGCTGCGCTCGGGATGACATGATCGATACTCGGGATGGCATGGTCGATCGCATGCTCGTGAGGCGCTTCAAACCGAGGCGGCCGTGCTTTCTCGCGCATCGCTCGACGCCGACGTTTCGACCGGCAAGCCGTGCGCAAGCAGCAGATCGCGCCAACGTCGCGTGCGTTCGTGGCCGTCGTCCTGCATGCGTACGCGACCATCGGCGTAGCGCAGCGAGGGCCTCGGCGGATCGCATGCAGGGTCGCGCTTGGGCGCTTCATACCGCTCATGTTCGCGCTTGGGCGCCTCATGCCACTCGTGTTCGCGCTTGGGCGCTTCAGAACGCTCATGTTCGCGCCTGGGTGCTTCATACCATTCATGTTCGCGCTTGGGCGCGAAGAGCACCCGCTCGATCAGCGACCAGACACCGCCGAGGCCGTCGCTGTAGTAGCGGCCGGCGAGTTCGGTCGACAGGCTGCGCATCGAGAAATAGCCGACCGCGTCGAACGCCGGCAGCGTCGGCAATTCGAATGCGGCATGGCGCGTTCTCGGCGTGTAGGGAAGCATCCGGTTGCGATCCAGATGCTGCAGCGTCTGCGATGCGGGTTCGGCGTCGCCTTCCAACACGAACGGCAGCGTCAACAGCGCGCGTGCGCCCGCGCAGCCTTTCGGCACGGGCAATCCGCCGTCGCCGGTCAATGCGAGTCGGTGCATGCGCGCGTCGAGGGCTTCGCTCGGCAAGTCCCGCAGGCGGCGATGCAAGGGCCAACCGATGCGCAGCAATTCGCAGGCGTCGTAATACGCGGCGCCGAGCGTCAACCGCATGCTGCGCCCATCGGGGCATTCGGCGATGAGATTGCGGCGGATCGCTTCCGCCAGGGCCTCCGCCTCGGCGGCGTCCAAACGGCGTTTCCGATGCGCATCCGCCACGCGCGCATCGAACGCCAGGGCGCCGTAGACGACGCCATTCTTCCTTCGTTCCTTCATTGTCGTTGGCCCGCCTTCCATGCGGCGTTACACTTCGGACCAGAGTAGCCGAATTTCGTCGCCCGTAGGCCCGCATCCGCGCGGCCGCACTCCCGTTCCGAGGTGCCCGATGTTGCATGGTCGTCCCGTCGCCGTTCTCGGCGGTGTCCGCATTCCCTTCTGCCGCCAGAACACCGCGTACAACGACGTGGGCAATCTCGGCATGTCGGTGCGCACGCTGGGCGCTCTGGTCGAGACCTTCGGCCTGCAGGGGCAAGTCCTGGGCGAGGTGGCGATGGGCGCGGTGCTCAAGCACAGCAGCGACTGGAACCTCGGCCGCGAAGCCGCGCTGTCGTCCGGTTTGTCGCCGCTGACCCCCGGCATCACTCTGCAGCGCGCCTGCGGCACTTCGCTGGACACCATCGCCACCGTGGCGAACAAGATCGCCACCGGGCAGATCGAGGCCGGTATCGGCGGCGGTTCGGACACCACTTCCGACGTGCCGATCGTCTACGGGCAGGCGCTGCGTCGGCGCCTGCTGTCCGCGGCCGCGGCCAAAACCACGATGGACCGCATCAGCCGCTTCACGAACGGCTTCTCGTTCCGCGAACTCAAGCCCGAAGTCCCCGGCGTCGGCGAGCCGCGCACCGGCAAATCGATGGGCGAACACTGCGAGGACATGGCCAAGGAGTGGCAGATCCCGCGCGACGCGCAGGACGCCTGGGCGCTGTCGTCGCATCAGAAACTCGCCGCCGCCTACGAGCGCGGTTTCTTCGATGATCTGGTGGTGAATTTCCGCGGCGTGTCGCGCGACACCGTCCTGCGCGCCGATACCACGCTGGAGAAACTGGCATCGCTGAAACCCGCGTTCGACCGCAACTCTGGCCGCGGCACGCTCACCGCCGGCAACTCCACGCCGCTGACCGACGGCGCCGCCGCCTGCTTGATCGCGTCCGAAGACTGGGCCGCGCAGCGCGGTCATGAGGTGCTGTGCCGCATCCGCGACGTGCATGTGGCCGCCGTGGATTTTGTCCACGGCGAAGGTCTGCTGATGGCGCCGACCGTGGCCGTGGCCGAAATGCTCAAGCGCAACGGCCTGACCCTGCAGGATTTCGATGTCTACGAAATCCACGAAGCTTTCGCCGCCCAGGTGCTGTGCACGCTGCGCGCCTGGGAAAGCCCCGAGTACTGCAAGAATCGTCTCGGTCTGGACGCGCCGCTGGGCGCGATCGACCCGGCCAAGATCAACCCGGTCGGGTCCTCGCTCGCCGCCGGCCATCCCTTCGCCGCCACCGGCGCGCGCATCGTCGCCACCGCCGCCAAGCAGTTGAAGGAGCGCGGCGGCGGCCGCTGCCTGATCTCGATCTGCACCGCCGGCGGCATGGGCGTGGTGGCGATTTTGGAGCGCTGATCGCCAAGCGCTGATTGTCGAGCGCTGATTGTCGAGCGGCGATCGTCGAGCGGCGATCGTCGAGCGGCGATCATTCAAAGCCAATCGTCGCCGCGCGGACGCTTCGAGCGCCGGCCCACCGGGCGCGGCGATGGTCCTTTCCACAACGGCGGCTTAACCCCGATACTCGTCCCAGGGCGTTTGTGAGGGCTCCAATCGCCCACCATCATTCAACCCGGGGAGTGTCATGCGTTCGAATCGTGCCTTGATCGTGGTTGGCGTCGCCGCGTTGCTGGCGGTCGCCGGTTGCAGCAAAAACGAATCCGCCGAGGCTTCGAAATCATCCGAAGGCACCTTCTCCAGCGCAGATGCCAGCTCGGTCGCTCCCTCCGCGCCCGCCGCCGCGCCGCCGATGGAGAATGTCGCCGAAGACAAGTCGATGGCGATGCGCAAGATGGACACCGATGGGGCCGTCGCCAGCGATGCCTTCGGGGGTGCCGCAGGATCCGCGCAGGCCGAACAGGTCGCGCAAGTCGAAACCGACACCCGCGCCACCGCATCGCAGGTCAGCTCCAGCGCCAGCACCTACAAAGACGCCAAGCGTAAATTCATCCGCAACGCGCAGGCGCAGTTCCGGGTGAAGGACGTGTACCGCTCGGCGCTCGCGATCGAAGACGTGGCCGCTGCGCAGGGCGGGTTCGTCGTCAACAACAATATCTACGCGCAGAACCTCAATGTGCAGCGCCGCCCGGCGGGCGACGGCATGCTGGTCGAACTCACCGAGTACACCGTTCGCGGCGATATCAGCGTGCGCGTGCCCAGCGACAACACGCAGGCGTTCCTGCGCGCCATCGCCAATCAGATGGACTTCCTCGACCAGCGCAGCTTCAGCGCCGCCGATGCGCAGTTCGACATTCTGCGCCAGCAACTGGCGTTCGATCGGGAACAACAGGCGCAGCGCGATCTGGGGCAAGCCTCGCGCCAGAACGGTCACATGCTCGACAAAGTCGATGTGATCTCCGCACGCAGCGGCGCGCTCGAGCAACGCGACGAAGCGTTGATCCAGCAGAAACAATACGAAGACAAAGTCGAGTTCAGCACCATCTCGCTGTCGCTGTATCAGTTGTCGAAGATCCGCAAGACCGAATTGCCGGATGTGGACGCGATCTTCCGCGACAACAGCCCGGGCTTCTTCTCGCGTCTCGGCGAATCGATGCGCGTGGGTTGGTACGGCATCCTCGATGTGTTCGTGGCCTTGATGCGCGCATGGCCGGTGTGGCTGATCTTGATTGCCGGCGTTGTCGCGTTCCGCCGTTGGCGCGCGCGTCGTCGCCAGCCGCCGGTGCCGGCCGCGCGTCCGCAAGCGCCTGCGCAAGCGACCGCGCCGGCCGACGATCGCTGACGATCGCTGGTCTACGCGAACGCGCCCGAAGTCGTTCGGGCGCTGCGAAAACGATCCTACGGGCCGGTCCTCGCGACCGGCCCGTTTCGTTGCGGAGGCATCGCACTGCGTTCCGGTACGCGAATGGGTTGCGTCGTCGCTAGGCCATTGTCTAACGAAGCGCACTCGCGCTCGGATAGCGTTTTCAGGAAGGAGCGCGTCATGACCCACTGGCTCGTCGCCGCATTACCGTAGAGGGGCCCGATCGGAAAAATCCTGATCGGCGCGCTCATCGCCTTCGTGATCGGGCGTTGGGAGATCGGCAAACTCACCGCCGCAACGCGACGCCAACTCAATCGCAAGAACGCCGATCCGACGCTGACGCGCGACGCATCAGACCGAATATCACCGACAGGCGACTTGACGCGCCGCATATCGTTTTTGTCCAGCGCTGTCGTCGCTGTTATCCGATGCGGGTATCCGCGCAGCGTCTTAGCGCGCTGTCGAAATCCGCACTTCGTTCGCATTCCTGAGGCGCGCGTTCGCCGAGGCGAACGATGATGGTCGATTCAACGGGCCGGCTTTCGACAGCCTGCTAGTGCCTGTCAACGCGATTGGGGTACATTGCGCCGACACGCTCTCGGAAGCGCACGAATGGAGTGGGCGACGCGGTATCCGCCATCTCAGTGGTTAACCGTCGGCCCGTGGCGCATCGATCTGGTGCGCGGCACGGTATCGGCGCTGGACGGCACCGCTGCGCTCTCGCCGCGAGCCGAAACGCTGTTGTTGCTGCTGGCGCGATACGCGAACGTGCTGGTGACCCGCGAACAGATTCTCGACACCGTTTGGGCGGGGCGGGTCGTCGAAGATGCGGCCATCACGCATTGCATTTGGCAAATACGCAAATCCCTCGGCGAGGCCGGCAAGGACATCCTGCAAACGCGGGCCAAGCGCGGTTACGTGCTGAGGGTCGCCGAGAGCGATTGGCAGCGCGAGCCGACGGAAACGCTCGATCCGTCTCGCGCCGATGGCGATGATCCTGCGCGCGATGCGAGCACGCGAGTCGGCGCCGAGGCGGGTGTCGAGGTTATCGACGAGGTTGATGTCGAGATCGGTGTCGAGGCGAACGATGAATCCGCATCGCAGACGCCTCGATCCGTCGATGCCGAAACGTCGCTTCGCGATGCCGCGATCGCCGACACGCTCGGGCCCGCTGCGATGCCCGTGCCCTCGCGCGGATTCTTGCGTTCGCGACCCTGGCGGCGATTCGCGCTGGGTAGCGCATTCGCGGCGATCGTCGGTCTGTGCGCGGTCGTCGTGTGGCGACAGACGCGCGTCGCGCCCGCTTTCGTTCTGCGCCCGGAGACCGAGGCCAGCGTCTCGGTGTCGATGCCCGCCTCGTTCGATTGGCTGCGCGCCGCTGCGCTGCGCGATGCGGTCGAATATCTGCACTCACGCGATGTCGCCGCCGTCGTGTTCCAAGCGCCGCAGACGCGCAACCCGTTCGCCGGGCCGCATCTGCAGGTGAACGTGACCGCCGCGACCAAAACCCAGCTCGACGCCGAGCTCAGCCTCGCGCAAGGCGAGGCGCGGGTGAGCGAACGGTTTCGCGGTTCGCCCGATCGATTGGCGCCCGCGATGCGCGCGATGATGATCCGCAACTTTGGTCCGGCGGGGCCGGCGTCGACGCCGGAAAGCGAAGCGATCGTGACCGGACGTCTAGCCGAGCAAGGCTTCGACGTGCAACGAGCGTTGAGCGAATACCGTCGCGCCCTCGCGCGGAACCCCGCATCGGCGGAAGCGATGCTCGGCATGGCGCGCGTCTTCTCCGTGCAGGGCCGCATCGGGGATGCACGGCGGTCGCTCGATGCCTTGGCGAAGTCGGCGACGGCGACGGCGGCGCAACGCTGTCGTGCCGACGTTCTTCGCGCGCGCTCGGCGTCCGCGCCTGTGCCAGAGAGCGCCTGTCCGCGCGCCCGCGCCGTGGCGCGCCTGCAACGCCTGGAGTTGCGCGATGCGTTACGCGATTTGGAGCGTTTGAGCGCGACTCCGCTCGGCGCGGAGCAGTGGTTGGAAGAGGAAAACGCGACGATCCTCGCCTTGCTTCGGCTGCAGGAGTGGTCGCGCGGCGAGTACGAAATCGCGCGGGCCGAGCGCGTCGCCCGCGACGCCGGCTGGGAACGCGCGCGGATCGAACTCGCATCCCATCGCGGCACGTTGGAGATCCATCGCAGCCGGTTGCAAGAGGCGATGCGTCACAGGCGCGAAGCGGCGCGTGCGATGGATGCGATCGGCGATACCGCGTCGGCGATCGAGAATCGGATTTGGGCGATCCGCCCGATGCAGATCGTGCCGGGTCCGGACGTCGCGAAGCATCGCGAGGAATTGCGCGCGATCGCCGATCGGGCGCGCGAGATCGGCAGCGTGAGGGGCGAGATCGACGCGCTGCGGCTGTTGGCGGGTTTGGATCGCGACGCGCCTGAGACGTGGCGTTCGCATCTCACGCGCGTCCGCGGCTTGGTGGCCGAGGCCGGCCTGGATCGGGAGCACACGCTCGACTCGTATTTCGTGATGAGCGAAACGGTGTTCCAACAGCAGTATCGCGAGGCCTTGGAGGGCGTGGCGCGCTTGGAAGCCTCGGGCAACCGCCACCCGCGCGCCCGTGCCTGGAGCCTGACCCTGCGGGCGCGGGCGTTGTTCGCGCTGGACGCCCTGAGCGAAGCGACCTCGACGATCGATGTCATGGAAAAAGAAGGTCTCGACGTGCCCGGTTCGGTCGACTTCTGTTTTTTGAGCTGGTTGTTCGTCGAGGCCGGGCGGCCGGATCGTGCCCGGGCTTATCTCGAGCGCTGCCGCGCGCAGGACTACGACCGCGCGGGGCAGGCCTTGCGCGGCGATTTCGGCTTCTTGGCCGAAGCCCGTCTGCACCAGCGCTATGGCGAGCCCGAGCGCGCGTGGCCGGCGCTGCGCCCGCGTATCGATGCTTTGCTCGCGCTGGCTGTGCCCACCCGCGAGGAGGCCGAATCGTTGGCGCTGCTCGCCCGTTATGCCAGCGCCTTGCCCGGCGCCGACCCGGCGCGCTTGGGGCGTGCAGCGTCGCTCGCGTCGGCGATGGCCGCGCGCGACGGCGCCGGACCGCGGCTGCGCACCGGCGCGCATCTGTTGCGTTGGCGCTTGTGCGCGCGTTCCGCCGGCCGCGATTGCGGCCCGCTGCTGCCGCCCTGGGCTGAGCAGGATCTGCTCGAAGCCCGCCTTGCCCGGGAAGCGGCGGCGCGCTGACGCGAGGCTGACACCGTGCCCATGCCCAGTCCTCCGCCGACGCTGG
>JADZBF010000098.1 GCA_020852215.1 Lysobacter sp.
AGATCAGATCGACGTTCACCGAACGAAAACCGTAGTGTCGGCACGCATCGATCACCGCGCGGGTCTGCTCCACGCCTTGCACGCGATTGACCGCCTGCTGCACGTCGGGGTCGAAATCCTGCACGCCGAGGCTGGCGCGGTTGAAGCCGGCCCGCGCCAACTCGCCGATGTCGGCGGGCGACACCGTGCGCGGATCCAACTCGATCGAGATGTCCCGGTCGTTGCCGTCGCTGAAGGTGAATTCGCGACGCAGCGTCTCGACCGTGCGGCGCAATTGGGTGGGCGCGAGAAAATTCGGCGTACCGCCGCCGAAATGCAGTTGCACCGCGGGCCGGTCTCGATCGAACAAGGGCGCGATCGCGGAAATTTCGCGATACAGATGCGCCAGATACGGTTCGGCGCGGTTCTTGTCGCGGGTGATGACGCGGTTGCAGCCGCAATAGAAACACGGGCTCAGGCAAAACGGCACGTGTACGTAGATGGAGAGCCGCCGCGGGATCGGGTCGCCGTTGCTGTCGGCGATGGCGTCGCGCAATTCGGCGTCGCCGAAACCGGCGTCGAACTGCGGCGCGGTGGGGTACGAGGTATACCGCGGTCCCGGCCGGTCGTAACGGCGCAGAAGTTCGGCATCGAAGGCGAGGGCGGGCAGCATGGTGGGGAAGCCTATCGCCGACGCGCGGCGAAGGCTTTGACTCCGATCAAATGCGGCGGATGCGGCGCCGGGCAATGCGGCGCCGGGCCTGGCCGAGCCTCAGTCCGCGAACGCGGCGGCCGGGATATCGAGTTCGAGCGACAGCGCGAGGTGGTCGGAATTCGCGGCGGGCAGCGCGCGCATGCCCACGCCGGTCAAATCGTCGCTGAGCAGAATGTGATCGATCGCGCGGCGCGGGCGCCAACTCGGGAAGGTGTGGACCACGTCGCTGGGCGGCTGCAAGCGGGTGCGGTCGAACAACACCCGCATCTCGGGTTGATCGAACCCGCAGTTGAAATCGCCCATCAGCACCGTATGCGGGCTGTCCTGCAGCAATTCGGCGAGGAAGGCGACCTGGGTCTTGCGGGTGCCGGCGCCGAGCGACAGATGCGCGACCGCGATCGTCAGCGCATGGGCGCTGCGGCCGAAGCGCGCGACCAGCACGCCGCGGCCGGGAATCGGGCTGGGCAACGGATATTCGCGGACTTCGGTCGGCTCCATCCGCGACAGCAAGGCGTTGGCGCTGGACGCCACCATGCCGACGCGGCGATTGGGCTGATGGCTCCAGAACTCGAAACCGGCGCGTTCGGCGAGGTAATGCGTCTGGTTGGTGAAACCCGACCGCCAACTGCCGGGGTCGCTCTCCTGCAGGCCGACGATATCGTGCCCGGCGGCGAGTTCGGCGATGGTATCGAGCGACGCGCGCTTATTGCCGGTCGGCAGCACGTGCGACCAACTGCGCGTCGCGTAATCGCTGTAGCGACGCGTGCTGGTGCCGGCCTGGATATTGGCGCTGAGCAGCCTGAGCCGTTTGACCATCGCCGGAGGGGCGTCGTCCCGCACGATCTCGCCACCCAGCGCGTCGAGCGCGCTCAGGGCACCTTCGCCAACGGCGCGGCGGAGGCCTGCGCGCGCTCGTGGGCGATCAAGATCTCGGCGTTGCGCAGCACATCTTCGGAGCTTCTGCCCTTCACCTTGTACTTGCCGTTGACCACGATGGTCGGCGTGGAGTTGACCGAACTTTCGATCATGAACTGCTTGGCTTTGTTGTATTTCGCCGTCACCGCGAAACTGCGCATGCTGCTGGCGAATTGCTTCGCGTCCACGCCGAACTGCGAATAGAACTTCGCGATGTCTTCGTCGCTGTCGTCGCCGCGCTCGCCCTTGAGCGTGCCGCGGAAATGAATGGCGTCGTAGGTGGCGTCATGGGCTTTCTCGGCGATGCCCATCGTCTGCGCGGTGTAATACGAGCGCACGAATTGGTCCCAGTTGCCGCCGAACGCCGCCGGCACATAGGTGAAACGCACATCGGCGGGAAGTCTGGCCTTCCAACTCATGATCATCGGCTGGAAGCCGGCGCAGGCCGGGCAGACGAAGTTGAAGACCTCGACCACTTCCACCTTGCCGGCGAGCGGTTCGAACGGCTTGCCGTTCTTGATCTCTTCGTAATCCTTGCCTTTGACCAAGCCCGGGATGCCCTCGGCCGACGGCGGTGGGGTTTCGGTCGGCGGAGCGGCCGGGTCGGCCGGCGTCGCGGCGGCGGCATTGGGGTCGGCCGAGGCCTTGGCGGCGGCTTCGGCGGCGGCCATCAGCTCGGCATCGTTGGTCGTCGGCGCGGGGGACGCGTCGGTCGCCGGGTCTTTCTTCTCGTCGCAGGCCGAGAACAGCAGCGCGGCGAGCAAGGGCAGAACCAAATAACGTTTCATTTTCGTTCTCCAAACGCATTCGAATGAGGTGCGCGATGTCGTCGCGCTGCGCCCATCGTCGCAGAATCGGGCGTCGAGCGGGCGGCTGAGGCCGCGCCGAACGCCCGCTCAGGATCGAT
>JADZBF010000099.1 GCA_020852215.1 Lysobacter sp.
AAGACCGTCGTGCGCAGCGCCGACGCGTGGTGGACGAACTACGCTCGCCAACCCGCGATCTGGCTGTTGCCGGTGCTGGGCATCGCGGGCGCGCTGCTCGCCGTTTGGAGCGTGCGCGCGACACGCACGTTGACCGCGTTCGTCTTGTCGTCGCTTTCGATCGTGGGCGTGATCGGCACCGCTGGCGCGGCGCTGTTCCCGTTCGTGATGCCCTCATCGACGCATCCGAACGCAAGTCTGACGGTGTGGGACAGCACCTCCAGCCATCTCACCCTGGGCCTGATGTTCTGGGCGGTGGTGATCTTCATGCCCATCATCGTGTTCTACACCGGCTGGGCGTATCGCGTGATGCGCGGCAAGGTGACGGTCGAGCAGATTCGCGCCAACGAACACTCGGCGTACTGAGGCGATCATGGCGACCATCGCATTGACCGCCCAGAACGGCCGACAAATCACCCCCCACGCCGGCCGGTGCCGCAATTTCCTGGTGAAACGCATCCACGACGGCAGCATCGGCGAGTGGGAAAAGCGTGCGCTCGAAAAGAGCGAAACGATGTGCGGAAGCGGCGATGCCTTGCCGGCCGCGTTACGCGACGTCGATGTTCTGATCACGGCCGGCATCGGCCCGGGACTGCAGGCGCGGTTAGCGCGACTCGGCGTACAGGTGATCGTCACCGATGTGCTGCTGCCCGATCAGGCCATCGCCGCCTGGGTCGCCGGAGCGCTGCTCGCGCGCCCCGTCGTCTCGCGCGATGCGAGTCGAGATTGCGAATGCCAATGCGGCAGCGGCCGCCATCACGAACACTGAGAGGAGAATTCGCATGTGGTATTTCAGTTGGATATTGGGCGTGGGCTTCGCCGTGTTGCTGTCGATCCTCAACGCGATGTGGGGAGAAAACGAAGAAAACCGTCGGCAACCGGAATCAAGCCATGGGCACGCCGATGGGCATCACGAAGGCCACGACCATGACCGCGACCACTAAGCGTACGAGCGGCTCCGCGCAAGCGTCCACGCAAGAGCGCACCGATCCACCGCGCTCGCCTGGGCTGCATGGACCGGCGCTGCTGACCGCGATCGCGATCATGCTCGGCGGCACCGCGTTTCCGTTCGTCATGTCGGACGCGACGGGACGCGCGGACCACGCGCTCGCGCTTTTGTTGTTCTGGGCGATGGCGGCCGGATTCGTCCGCGGCGTGGGCTTCGTGCCGATCATGGCGCCGGTGCGATGGCTGCTCTCCGGCTGGGCATGCGCGTTTTCGCTCGCGGCCTTCGTCGCGATGAAATGGTGGATATGACCGCGAGCGCCGCTATCGGGACACGACGATGAACGAACGCAACGATTCCGCCGCCGCCCTGCGCATCGGCAAGGGACTGCGCGCGCTCGAACATATCGGGCTGCTGATCGTGCTGACCGCGACGCTCGTCGCCGGCAGCATCGAATTGTGGCGAATGTTCGTCAAAGGCAGCGTCGGCATCCACGACTTGCTCCTGTTGTTCATGTACCTCGAAATGGTGTCGATGGTCGAGGTCTACTGGCGCATGGGCAAATTACCCGTGCGCATGCCGCTCTATATCGCGATGGTCGGCATCGCGCGCCACATGATGGCCGACGCCTCCTACCAATCGCCGCTGCTCCTAGCCGCAGGCGCGATTTCGATCGTCTTGCTGGCCATCGGCACGTTCATCGTCCGCTACGGACACATCCGCTTCCCCTATCCCGCGGACAGTCGCGAATGATCTTCGCGCGCTCCGCATCACCGAGGATTCACCGCATGCGCAAACGCCTAAGCTCCTGGACCATCGTCGCATCATCCATCGCCGTCGCGTTCGTCGCGACGCCATGGGCCCAGGATCGCAAATCCGACCCGTCCACGAACTCGACGCCGCCTGCAGCGACCGCAGCGGCCGATGGACCGCCCGCCGAAATCGCCCGCGCGCAGGCGGCGATCAAAGACTTCGGCGGGCGCCTGCGTGAAGCGCTGATGGCGAAGATGGCGAACGAAGGGCCGGTGGCGTCGATCGACTTCTGTCGCACCGAAGCGCCGTCGATCGCCCGCGATGTCGCCGCGCGTCACGGCGTCGCCATCGGCCGCACATCATCGCGCGTACGCAATCCGAACAATGCGCCGAACGATTGGCGCAGCGAAATGCTGGCCGCATTCCAGACCCGAATCGCCGTAGGCGAAGCGCCGGAGACCTTGAAGTACGCGAAGATCGAGAACGGCACGCTGCGCTACGGGCAAGGGATACGTACCGATCCGCTCTGCTTGACCTGTCATGGCGCTTCCGTGACCGGTCCACTGCGCGACGCGATCCGCACGCATTATCCCGACGATCGGGCGACGGGGTTCGAGAACGGCGAACTGCGCGGCGCCTTTTGGGTGGAAGCGGCTTTGGCCGAAGCGTCGGCGCCGATGCCAGCGCCGGTGGACCATCGCATCGGCGTTCGTCTCGATCCTACCGAAGCGGCCGAGCTCCGCGAAGAAATGCGCGGACACCTGGCGACGATCCAGGCGATCGTCGGCGCCTTGTCCGCGAAAGATTGGCCGACCGTCGAACGACTCGCCGCCGAACGCGCGCCGGGCGCGGGACGCGGCCGCGCCGCGGCGGGCACCGGTTTCCGCGCGAAACTTCCGGCGCCCTGGTTCGATATTTCCAGACCCATGCACCTGGACTACGCGGATCTCGCCGCCGAAGCGAAAAACGGCAAGAACACGGAAACGGCGCTCGGCCACCTGGAGCGCGCGACGTCGAAGTGCACGGGATGTCATGCGGCGTACCGCGTCGAAGAGATCGAGTGAAAGCGGTCGTCGCCGCGCAAACTCTGTGCGCGGCGACATTTGGGCGACCCGCGCGTTACGATAGGCGCAACATTCCTATCGGTCGGTCGCCGTTCCGCACATGCGCCTCAACAAATACATCAGCGACACCGGCTACTGTTCACGGCGCGAAGCCGACCGACTGATCGGCGAAGGCCGGGTCACGGTCAACAACCAGTGCGCACGGATCGGCGTGGAGTTGGCCGAGGGCGACGAGGTGCGGATCGACGGCGATGTGCTGCGTGCGCGCACCGCGGCCAAGGGCAAGCGCCGGCATGTCTACATCGCCTTGAACAAGCCGGTCGGCATCACCTGCACCACCGAGAGCGATGTCAAAGGCAATATCGCCGATTTCGTCGATCACGAGCAGCGCGTGTTTCCGATCGGCCGGCTCGACAAGGATTCGGAGGGCTTGATCCTGCTCACCAGCAACGGCGACATCGTCAATGCGATTCTGCGCGCCGAGAACAAGCTGGAGAAGGAGTATCTGGTCGGCGTGAATCACGGCATCACCAACGAATTCCTGCGCGGCATGAGCCGCGGCGTGCCGATCCACGGCGAGATCACCCTGCCCTGCAAGACCTCCAAGCTCGGTCCGGTCGGGTTCCGCATCGTGCTGACGCAGGGTTTGAACCGGCAGATCCGGTTGATGGCGGCGCATTTCGGTTACCGCGTGAAGCAACTGATGCGCGTGCGCATCGGCAATATCAAGCTCGGCCATCTCAAGACCGGCCAATGGCGCAATCTCACCGACGCCGAACTGCGCGGATTGCTGCCCAGTCACGAGGATTGGTAGCCCCGGGCGCGATGCCCGTTCGCCCACCGTTCGGTTCGCCCGTCGCCCGCGATACAGCGTTCCGCGAACGCGGACCGCGCCGACTTGATCCAGACCGGCTTCGCTACAATCTCCCGAATCGCCGTCCGCCGGCATCCCTTTCTTCTCGCATCGAGCCCGCATGAGCACCGCCAAACATTCGAAACTGGTCATTCTCGGTTCCGGCCCCGCCGGCTGGACCGCCGCGGTTTACGCCGCCCGCGCCAATCTCAAGCCTCTCGTCATCACCGGCCTGCAGATGGGCGGCCAATTGATGACCACCACCGAAGTGGACAACTGGCCCGGCGATGCGCACGGCTTGATGGGCCCCGATCTGATGGCGCGCATGCAGGCGCATGCCGAACGCTTCGAGACCGAGGTCGTGTTCGACCATGTCTACACCGCCGATTTGTCCCAGCGCCCTTTCCGCCTGAAAGGCGACAGCGGCGAATACACCTGCGATGCATTGATCATCGCCACCGGTGCCACCGCGAAGTATCTGGGCATCGAGTCGGAAGAGAAATACAAAGGCCGCGGCGTGTCCGCCTGCGCCACCTGCGACGGATTCTTCTACAAGGACCAGGACGTGGCGGTGATCGGCGGCGGCAATACGGCCGTCGAGGAAGCGCTGTATTTGTCGAATATCGCCCGCAAGGTCTATCTGGTGCATCGCCGCGACACGCTGCGTGCCGAAAAGATCATGCAGGACAAACTGTTCGCGAAAGTGCAGGCCGGCAAGATCGAATTGGTCTGGCACCACACCGTCGACGAAGTGCTGGGCGACGATATGGGCGTCACCGGCATGCGGGTCAAATCGATACTCGACGGCAGCACCCGCGACATCGCGATCCAAGGCTTCTTCGTCGCCATCGGCCACACCCCGAACACCGCGCTGTTCGAGGGCCAACTGGCGATGAAGAACGGTTACCTCACCATCCAGACCGGCCTGGACGGCAACGCCACGCAAACATCGGTGCCGGGCGTGTTCGCCGCGGGCGATGTCGCCGATCAGGTGTACCGCCAAGCCATCACCTCCGCCGGCTTCGGCTGCATGGCGGCCTTGGATGCGGAAAAATTCCTGGACAAGGAAGGCTGAGCGCATGCGAGGCCTGTGCGCGTTCGCGCTTCTCGGCTTCGTCGCGTCTGCGTCCGCGCAGAACGCGCCCAATCCGATGTGCGTCGATCGAGCGACCTACGAACGCTATCTAGAAGAAACGATTTCCAAGGTGCCGGTCGGCAAGGCCAATCCGGAGATATTGAGAAAGGGTTTCTTCTCGATCGTGGAGCCCATGTTTTCCATGAAAGAAGCCCTCGCGCGCGATGCCGAACGCGGCAATGCGGAAGCGCAGGGTGAAATCGCCGGGATTCGCGGCAATTGCATGCTCGATGGCGCTTCCGCGGAGACGCCCGGCGATCTCACGCTCGTTCGATGGCTACAGTCCGCACCCAAAAAGGACAATCGCGCGCTGCGCGTGCGCGGCTATTTCGCAGCGCTGGGCTGGGATGGCCAGCCGCCGTCCGCGCTTCGCGCCTATCCTCATCTACTCGCCGCCGGCGCATTGAAAGCGCCCGAGGGCGATATCGACGACCGTAAGCGCCACAATGCGGCATTCGATGCGGTGCTGTTGCGTTTGCTCGGCCCGCGGCTCGAACGCGAAATGCAGGCGTTGGTCGTGAACCAGCCTGGCGAGCACGCGCACGCGGCTCGAATCGAGATCGATCGTTGCGTCCCGTCGCTGACCGTTATCGAATCCGCCGAAGCGGTCGACAAGGCGCGTCTCCAGCAGGCGTTGGACGGGATCGCCGTCTTGTTGCCCGCTGCGCCCGCGCTTTGCGAAGGACGCGCGAGGGTGCCCTTGACCT
>JADZBF010000100.1 GCA_020852215.1 Lysobacter sp.
ATCGGCGCATCGACCGGCGATGTCGACTCGGCCCGCCATTCGGCCGTATACAGCGCATCCTTCAAGGACGCGGGGACCGGCATCGTCTCGGAGGTGTCGGGCGCCGGTTGCGATGCCGCCGCCGCAAGGCTGGAGACGATGGGAACGAGCGGACGCACGCTCAAGCCGCGGAACGCCACGCAGCCCCTACCGCCGTCCACACCGTCGAGGATATCGATATCGAATTTGTCGTCGCTGCCCCGGCTGCGTTGCACATACGCATACGCCGGACCGACCGGCGCGCGTCGGATCAAGACATCGTCGATCGCGAACGGAATCGCCGCACGCACATAGAATTCGCCGCCGAGCGCGCTGAAGAACGCCACCGCCGCCTGCAACGCGGCATCGGCGATGCCCGGATGCAGTACGTAATGATCCGAATCCTCGCCGATCGAGGCCGGAAGTTCGATCTTGGCGAGGCCATAGTTCGGCGCGACGTGCAGATCCTGCATGATCCGGTGCGCAGGGCCGTATTGCAGCCCTTGTTCGGCGAAATCCGCGTAAATCTCATCGGCGGTACGCCACTGTTCGTTCGCGCCCGCGACCAGCGCGTCGATCGTCGGCGACGATTCGATCACGCCGGATTCCAGCGACGCCAAGCCGCGACAGAGCGCCTGCGTCGCGGCACCGTCTTTATGGATGGAAATGCGGAATTCGAAATCCAGATGCTGCGTTTGGTCCGTGGCGTCGATCGGCGTCAGCGCGACCTCCACCACCGTACGCTGGTCGCCGACGGTCAGCGGGCGCAACCAGATCACATCGGCGATCCGCACCGCGTACGAGTCGGGCGAAGACCCCAGATCCAGCATCTGCACGATCGCGGCGCGCACCATCTCCAGATACGCCACGCCCGGCAACGTGCGTTGACCGCGCACGATATGGTCTGCCAGAAAGAATTCGCTGCCGTCGAATACCGAAAGAAAGCGCTGCAAATCCAAGCTGGGGGCGTTGCGATGCAGCAGCGGATGGAAACGCGGCTGGTCGTCGATGCGACGGCGCTGGCTATCGTCCTCGACCGCGTCGGTCTCGGGCAGCCAGAAGCGGTGACGCTCGAACGCATAGACCGGCAGACGCACGCGACGCGCGGGCTGTTGCGGATACAGGACGCTGCCGTCGAGCGCGGCGCCGCGCTGGAACAATCCGGCCAGCGTCGCGAGCGCCTCGCCGAGCCGCGATTTTTTCAGTTTCGGCACCCCTGCCGTCAGCGCCACGGCTTCGGCATCGAGCGCCTGCGCCTGCGCTTCGTCGAGGGAGTCGGGAGCGGCGCTCGTCGTTTCGTCTTCGGATGAGAGAAGCCCGATCAATGCGTCGACGCTATCGGTCACGCAAGCGAAACGCAGCGGCAGGTGATCGCGTTCCAGCAACAAAGCGCGCGCGATGTCGTCGAGCGTATGCTCGCCGCCGTCCGCGCGCAGCCATGCCGCCAGATCGTCGCGGCGGCGGCGCAATGCGCCGGGAGTTTTGGCCGACAATACGATCAGGCACGGGGTCGGCGCGGCCTTGCGCACGCGCTTCGTCGGCGCTGCGGGCGCCGGGGGTTCTTCGAGCACCAGATGCGCGTTGGTTCCGCCGAAACCGAACGAACTCACGCCCGCGCGCAGCGGCGTGTGGTCGCCGCGCCGCGGCCACGGCCGGGTTTCGTCGAGGATATAGAAAGGCGTGCCGTCGATGGTCACGCGCGAATTGAGCGAGCGGAAATCGTGGAAGCCCGGCAATCGTTGATGCTGGAACGCCAACAACACCTTGGCGACGCCCGCCATGCCGGCGGCGGCTTCCAAATGGCCGATATTGGTCTTCGCCGAACTCAAACCGCAGTAGGCGTCATCCAGCGCGATGCCCTGCTCTTCCGACAAGCGCGCGAAGGCTTGACGCAGCCCTTCGAACTCGATCGGATCGCCCTTGGCTGTGCCGGTGCCGTGCAGTTCGACGAAATTCACGCTGGAAATCGGCACGCCCGCGCGTCGATGCGCGTCGACGATCACATCGGCTTGCGCCTCCGAACTGGGATAACTCAGCGTGTGGGTTTTGCCGCAGTGATTGACCGCACTGCCTTTGATCACGCCGTAGATCAAATCCTTGTCGGCGAGCGCTTTCTCCAGCGGCTTGAGCACGAAAAAACCGGCGCCTTCGCCGCGAACGTAGCCGTCGGCGCGATCGTCGAGGGTCTTGCAGGAACCCGTGGGCGACAGCGTGCCCATCTTCGAGACCGAGATGTGTCGCGCTGAATTGAGAATCAGGCTGATGCCGCCGGCGAGCGCCATCTCGCACTCGCCCTTCTCGAAGGACTGGATCGCCAGATGGATCGCGTTGAGAGCGCTGGAACACGCGGTATCGACCGGAAGACTGGGGCCGCACAAACCGAAGACGTGCGACACCCGATTGGGCACCACCACAGTCGCGGTGCCGGTGTAGTGATACGGCTCGATCGGGACGCGCGCGCGCGCGAGCAGTTCTTTGTAATCGTGATGGGTGACGCCGGCGAAGACGCCGACGCGGCGCCCGCGCAAGGACGATGGCGGAATGCCCGCGTCTTCCAGCGACGCCCACGCCAACTCGAGCATGATCCTCTGCTGGGGATCCATGTTCTGGACGACTTTCGGCAAAAACCCGAAAAATTCGTGATCGAAGCGATCGACGTCCTGGATGAAGCCGCCCCAACGGCTGAAGGTCTTGTTGACCTCCAACTTCGGGTCGCCCCAGATCGGTCGCCAATCCCAACGATCGGGCGGCACCTCAACGACCGTAGACTTGCGGCCTTCGAGGTTTTTCCAGAATGTGTCGCGATCGTGCGCGCCCGGGAAACGGTACGCGACGCCGATTATCGCGGTGTCCATGGGCGCTCCTACGCTCACAATCGCTCCAAACGTCCGCTCCAATTCCCCTTAGAGCGACGCTGTGTACTGACCTAAATTAGCGATTTCGATAAAAATTCTCAATCGATCATCGCGTTTCCGTTGATCAGGAACGCGACAACTGCGCGATTGCGGACATCATTCGCCGCGCATTACGACGTTTCGACACCGAATCGTCAGTCGCGGCGCATTACTGAACTCGCTGGAGCAGAAATCGAATCCACTGCGGATATGCGCAGAACATCCGCTTTCGCGATTTCCAGCGTCGTCGCTCGCATGCAGCGAGCCTGACGACGTTAGTGGAAATGCATGTCTCCGGTATGACATGCCTCAATGAAGCGCCGCAGACATCGCAGAATCGTCCTTTTTCCGGGTCTCACGCGATGCGACGAAGGCGCGGTTTCGGCGGCCAATTTCAGCGGCGAATTCCGCCGACGCGACGCGTGCGGCGCCGCGCCGGAGCGGACCCGCCGCCGACCGCGATGACGATTTCGTCGCCGGATTTTTCGCTCGATACCGGCGCGGCGGCTCAGCGCTCAAACCGCCAAATTGATCCAGGTGGCTTTCAGCTCGGTGTATTTCTCGAACGCATGCAAGGACTTGTCGCGGCCATTGCCGGATTGTTTGTAGCCGCCGAACGGTGCGGTCATATCGCCGCCGTCCCAATAGTTCACCCAGACGCTGCCGGCGCGCAGTTTGCGGGCGACGCGGTGCGCGCGACCGATGTCGCGGGTCCACAAGCCGGCGGCCAAACCGTATTCGGAATCGTTGGCGAGGCGCAGCGCTTCGGCTTCGTCTTCGAACGCGAGCACCGACAGCACCGGGCCGAAGATCTCTTCCCGGGCGATGGTATGGCGGTGGTCGACTTCGTCGAAGACGGTCGGTTCGAGGTAACAACCGCCGGCCACCACGTCGGCGCGACGGCCGCCGAGCAGCAACTTGGCCCCTTCGGCTTGACCCTTGGCGATGTAATCCAGCACACGCGCGGTCTGGCCCTCGTCCACCATCGCGCCCATCGGCGCGCCGGGTTCCAATGGGTGGCGCGGCTGCATCTTGCGCCCGGCCTCGACCACGGCGGCGACGAACTCGTCCTTGATCGCGCGCTGCACCAGCAGACGCGAAGCCGCGGTGCAGACCTCGCCCTGGTTGTAGAAAATCCCGCCGGCCGCGGCGCGGGCCGCTTCGGCCAGGTCCGGCGCGTCGGCGAAGACGATGTTCGGACTCTTGCCGCCGCATTCCATGTAGGCACGTTTCATGTTCGAGCGCCCGGCGCACTGCAACAGGTGTTTGCCGACCGCGGTCGATCCGGTGAAAACCAGACCATCGACTTCCATATGCAAGGCCAGCGGCTCGCCGGCGCCTTTGCCGAAACCCGGCACCACGTTCAGCACTCCCGGCGGGATACCCGCTTCGATCGCGATCTCGGCCAGACGCAAGGCGGTCAGCGGCGATTTCTCGGACGGCTTGAGCACCACCGAATTGCCGGTGGCGAGCGCCGGAGCGATTTTCCATGCGGCCATCAGCAGCGGGAAATTCCACGGCACGATCGCACCGACCACACCCAGCGGCTCGCGGGTGGTCAGTCCCAACTCGTCGGGGCCGGTGGCGGCGACCTCGCCGTAGACCTTATCCAATGCCTCGCCGGTCCAGGCCATGCAGCGGATGGTCGCGCCCACATCGACGGCGCGCGCATCGCCGACCGGCTTGCCCATATCCAACGATTCGATGACCGCAAGCTCATCGCCATGTTTTTCAATCAGTTGTGCAAACTTGATGAGAACTTTCTTTCGGTGCGTAGGCTTGGCCTCGGCCCACACGCCGGATTCGAAACTGCGCCGCGCCGCCGACACCGCGCGTTCGATGTCCTCCTGCTCGCATTCGGCGACCCGGCCCAGGACGCGGCCGTCGATCGGGCTGATGCAGTCGAAGGTCTTGCCGCTGGCGGCATCGACATAGCGGCCGTCGATAAAGGCTTGGGTCCGGAACGACAGGCCGTCGGCCAAGGCTTGCCAGGCATCGCGGGTGCGGGGTGCGTTCATATCGAAACTCCGAAAGGTCGCCGTAGGAGGGCCTTCAGGCCCGATGTCATGATCCCGGCGATTGGTCAATAAAGATCGGGGCCGAAGCCCCTCCTACGGGGTGCGTACGTAATCGGGAAACGAGGCGATTCAGAACGTCGCCGGGGTGTTCGCGCTGACGATGATCACGGTGTCCTCGCCGAGGTTGCGGAAGCGATGCGGCGTGCGGCTTTCGAAGTAGTAGGCGTCGCCCGGCTGCAGCACCCGGACCTGATCGCCCACGGTCACCTCCACTTGGCCGGAGACGATGACCCCGCCCTCCTCGCCGTCGTGAGTCAGCATGCTTTCGCCGGTGTCGGTGCCCGGCGGCATGACCTCGCGCAGGATGCACATCTGCCGCTGCGGGCGACGTTGGCCGATCAGGAAGTAGTGGATGTCGTTGTTGCCGACATCCGGCTGCTCGGCGGCCGCGTAAAACGGGTCGTCGATCGACCCCGCCGCCAGGTCCATGGTGAAGAAATCGGCCAGCGAAATCGGGAGACCGTCCAAAACCTTTTTCAACGAGCTGACCGAGGGGCTGACCTTGTTCTGCTCGATCAACGAGATCGTGCTGTTAGTGACGCCCACCCGCTTCGCCAACTCGCGCTGGCTCAGTCCTTTGGACTTGCGAACCCACTGCAGACGCGCGCCGATATCCATGCCTATCCATCGATTCTGATGATGCGGCTTACTTTACACCGGCCGCGCATTCGGCATGTTGTAAAGTTTTTTCAACACGCTAAGCTGCGCCGACTGGTCTTTCCCTTCGGCCCGCACAGGCCGATGCGCTCTGGAGCCTCCGATGCACGATCACGACGGTATTGGTCCGGACGCCGCCGATGCGGCCGCCCTGGCCGATCACTACGGCCGACAAGCCACTCAGGCGCCGGACGCGATGGACGCGTTCTGGTTGCCCTTCTCCTCCAACCGCCAGTTCAAGGCGAACCCGCGGCTGCTCGCCAGCGCCTCCGGCATGTTTTATCGCTCGGTGGACGGTCGCGAGATTCTCGACGGCACCGGCGGGCTGTGGTGCGTCAACGCCGGCCATGCCCGGCCGCGCATCGTCGAGGCGGTGAAGAAACAAATCGAAACCCTCGATTTCGCGCCGACCTTCCAAATGGGGCATCCGCTGCCGTTTACGCTGGCCGAGCGCTTGGCCGAGATCGCGCCGCCGCATCTGAATCGGATTTTCTTCACCAACTCCGGCTCGGAGTCGGTCGACACCGCGCTCAAGATCGCCCTCGCCTATCACCGCGCCCGCGGCGAAGGCCATCGCACACGCTTGATCGGCCGCGAGAAGGGCTATCACGGCGTCGGCTTCGGCGGCATTTCGGTCGGCGGCTTGCCCAACAACCGCAAATGGTTCGGCAGCCTGCTGCCGGGCGTGGATCACATCCGTCACACCCTCGATCTGGAACGCAACGCTTTCAGCCGCGGCCTGCCCGCGCACGGCGCGGAACTCGCGGACGATCTCGAACGGCTGGTGCTGCTGCACGACGCCAGCACGATCGCCGCCGTCATCGTCGAACCCGTCGCCGGTTCGGCCGGGGTGGTGCTGCCGCCGCAGGGGTATCTCAAGCGTTTGCGCGAGATATGCGACAAGCACGGCATCTTGTTGATCTTCGACGAAGTCATCACCGGGTTCGGCCGCATCGGCAAAGCGTTCGCAGCGCAGCGTTTCGACGTGATGCCCGACATGATGACCACCGCCAAGGGCTTGACCAACGGCTGCGTGCCGATGGGCGCGGTGTTCGTCGCCGATAAAATCCAACAAACCTTCATGCAGGCTCCGGACAACGCGATCGAATTGTTCCATGGCTATACCTATTCTGGTCATCCGCTCGCCTGCGCCGCTGCGCTCGCGACGCTCGACACGTACATCGAAGAAGGCCTGTTCGAGCGCGCCATCGAGTTGGAGACCTATTGGGAAGACGCCCTGCATTCGCTGCGCGGCCTGCCCAACGTGATCGATTTGCGCAAGTGCGGGCTGATCGGCGCGATCGAACTGTCGTCTCGACCCGGCGCGCCCGGCGCGCGCGCCTACGACGTGTTCACGCGCTGCTTCCACCAGGAAAATCTGCTGATCCGCGTGACCGGCGA
>JADZBF010000101.1 GCA_020852215.1 Lysobacter sp.
GAACGTTCGCGCCCGAACGCCACAGCACATCCGATGCACCGTTGCCGTCGAAATCGCCGGTCGCAATCGCAATGTAGTTCGATGGCGTCGCCTGCCCACCCGTCGCAATAATCGCACCGCTGGCATTTGTCTCCCACCAACTCAGATTCGCTCCGTTGTGCCACAGCAAGTCCGATGTCCCGTTACCGTTAATGTCGTTGCGCGGCCCGCTTGCGAACGGCACCACGGCGTTGCGGAACTGCGATACCAACAGCATCGATTGGTTCATGCTGCGCGCGTTGTCCGCGTTGGCCGAACCGGTCGGGCGGCTCGTCGCGTAGTTCACGCTCGGGTTGCCGAAGTACGCGATACCGAACTGGCTGCTGCTGGCCAGCGGGTATGCCATGATCGTGTAGAAACCGTTCGTCGCGGTTTCGCGGAAGCCGTAGGAATACGGATGCGTGCCGGCGTCGCCGCCGCTGTCTTCGACGTTGTGCTGCTGACCCATGTTGTGGGCCATTTCGTGGGCGAGCGTTTCCGTCGGGCAGGAGTAGGTGAAACCGTCGCTTTCGCGCACGTCGCTGCCGTTGCTGACGACAGAGTAGGCGAAAGGCGCGTCGGTGCTGTCGATGGTCGTGTTGTTGGGGCCGAGCAACCAGGCGATACCGCAGCCGTTATGTTCCGGTTCCTTGAGCGGCCGCACCAGCGACACGATGTCGCCGCCGTACTGATCGCGCGCAGTGCGCAACGGTACCAATTCGGCCGGTACGGTAATGGGGTTGCAGGCCGTCGGGGTGCAGGTTTGCCCGGTGAGCGAATCCAGCGCCGCGCTGTTGGTGGTGGTGTCGGTGTAATTCACCTGCAAGGTATGCACCAAGCGCACGCGCGGATTCACGAGGCTGACGGCGAGTGCCTGGTTGGTCAGTTCGATGCGGTTGGTCAACAGCGTGACGACGGCGCTGGAGGAGCCGCCGTTTTGCGCGACCAAGCCGGGCGTGTAGCCGAGGACCACATCGATCGTATTGGTGGGGCCGGTAGCGGCGGCGACGATGTTATTGGCGGCGACCGCGCCTTTCGCGGCGGCGTTGGCGTTGCGTTGGTTACGCAGCGCATCGAGGGCCGCCCTGGGGACGACCGCGACGTCGTGGTCGAGCGCCAAGCGGCTGCCCGGATGGCGCAGCTTGCTCGGATCGGCTTCGACCAACCACGTGCGGCCGTTCGAATACGTCAGTTGCAGCGATTCGGTGTTCGCCTGCGCGATGCGACCGACCACAGCGTCCGGGCCGAAGGTGATCACGGCGTCCAATCCGTCGCGGGTGCGGCCGACCCAGGTCCAGTTGCCGTCGCCGTGCTCGACATGGCGCTCGTAGGCGAAGGACATCGGCTTGCCCGACGGGGTCTCGATCTCGACCTTCCCGCCGGCATGGGCGGCGTCGAGCGCATGCGCTTCGCTCAGGCCGACGGCGTGATAGGTGAACGCGGCGCGGCGGAATGCGGGTTTGCTGCGGTCGTAGGCGATCAAATGCCCGCGATTCGGGAGACGCGCATCCGAGGCGCGCTGACCTTCCGATGGCGCAGGCGTCTTGCCGTTGGCATCAAGGGAGGCGGCATCGCGAGCGACACCGGTGGCGGCCTTGCCCGTGTCCCATTCGGAGGTGCAACCGCCGATCACGGCGACCGCGGTCAAACAGAGAAGGATTTTGTGCATGTGGAGGGTACTCTCGCCTTCGACGCCCCGGCGCCCGGGGCTAGTGGACTAGGATAAGCCCAAGCAATAGCAAACCACATCATGCGGATGCTGCTCTTTTGGCTAGATTTGGGGCAGGGCGGGCAGGCGGAGCTTGATCGCGATCACAAAACCGGATGTCGGTCCCGTGAACTTGCGGTCGAACGACAGCCCCACGCATGCCTATCCGAGGCAATTATGACGGCCAGCCGGCGCACCCCGCGTTCGGTGTACTACAAAAAGCGGGCACGCGCATCTTATCCGGATTGCGTCGCTATCGGGATGGCCTGGGGTCTGTTAACGCTCGGGGTGCATCGCGCAGCCATGTCGAGGCGGCGCCGGCTTTACGGGTTCCCGGACGGGTGCTTTCGAGGCCCGAGGGCTTCCGAAAGGTAAACACATCCGCCGATCGTGCCGCAGCCTGCGGCAGGGGCGTCCGCGGCGGTCGCGAGCCGTCGGTCGGCGGCCGCAAATGACCGGATGACCGCTTTACGCCGTGTTCGCCGTGAATTATCAGTGCGAGCATCATGAGCGCAGCACCATATTCTTTTTTTTGGAGACGAATCCAATGGCAACACGAGTCAACATCGCAATCGGTACCTGTACATTCGCGTTACTTACCGCAATGGCCACCGCATCGGCGCAATCGCCTGGCGTTCTGGATGGCAAGCAGAAAGTCCAAGCGGCTGCGACGCAGGCCGCGACCGCGAACCTTTCGCCCAAGCAGCGCGGCGAACTGACCCGTCAGTTCGTGAACAAGTGGGGCCTCTACGTTCAGCGCGTCTACAACGTTCCGGTGAACGTGTGGGCCAAGCGCATGGTCTCCAACTTCGTCGTCGCGGATGCGGCTAACTTCCGCAACGCGCTCAAGCGCGAGACGTACGAAGGCGCCATGGCGGAGTTGTCCGGTAGCGGCCATCGCATCAGCGATACGCAAGTCGTCGACCGGCTCGCTCGAGTGGCGCCCGGCGAGGGCGCGAACATGGCCAAGGCGGTCGCCGCCAAGCTCGGTGATCTGAACAGGGATCTGGTTTACACCCCGGTCCAGCCCTGCCGCATTCTCGACACCCGCAGCACCGCCGCCGGCGCCATCGCCGCCAATTCGACCCGGAATTTCGTTGCGTTCGGCGTGTCCAGCTTCGCCAGCCAGGGCGGTAGCGCGACCAACTGCGGGGTGAACCCCTTGGCCGCCACTGCGGTCGCGATCAACTTGACTGCGGTCACGCCGTCCATCGCCGGTTACGCCACAGCGTACCCGTTCGGCACCGCCCAGCCGGTCGCCGCCAGCATCAACTACACCGCAGGCGCCATCGTCAACAACGCACTGATCGTGCAGACCCCGAATCCGATCTCCTCCTTCGACTTCACGGTCTATACCTTCGGCCAGTCGCATTTCGTGGCGGATATCGTCGGCTACTTCGCGCCGCCGCAGGCCACGGATCTGCAGTGCGTGGAAACCGCCAACGCCGACCTCACAATCGCCGGCAACGGCGGTACCGGCAATGCGACCGCACCGGCTTGCCCGACCGGTTACACCCAGACTTCGACCAACTGCGAGACCACGAGCTGGCAGATGCCGATCGTGTACTTCCAGAGCGGTGTCTGTTCGGCGCGCAATGGCGATACGACGAGCCAGACCCTGCGCGCTTCGCGCACCTGCTGCCGCGTTCCGGGCCGCTGATCCGTTCGGTTCCACGCATCGCGAAAAGCAGAAGAGCCGGGGAAACCCGGCTCTTCTCGTTACGGCGATTTTTTGCCGAACGACGATGGCCGAAAAAAATGGCCGAACAACGATCGTCGGGCCGACTTCGCACCGCAGGTTTCGGAGCCCGAGAGGCGAC
The DNA here is from genome assembly GCA_020852215.1 of Lysobacter sp. Classification (GTDB taxonomy): domain Bacteria; phylum Pseudomonadota; class Gammaproteobacteria; order Xanthomonadales; family Xanthomonadaceae; genus Lysobacter_I. The sequence goes on from JADZBF010000101.1 coordinate 3,547, forward strand.
AGGCGTGCGGTCGGTCCGCTCTTTGACCGCCGTGCCCATCGATTCGCGTTTAAGATCGGACGGAATTTCCTGCCCAACCCGATCGAGAGTGACATGAAACCTGCATTCAGCCTTGTTGCCGCGATCGCCGTTGCGGCCGTCGCCTGCCACCTGCCATCCGGCATGGCGGCTCCCCGGAAGGTCCTCGTGCAGTCTCACGTCGACGCGCTGACCCCCGAGCAGCGCGGTGCGATGGCTCGGGCGTACGTGTTGAAGTGGGGCGGGTACGTGCAGCGGGTCTATCGCGTGCCGGTCAAGGTGTGGGCCAGCCGCATGGTGCCGACGTTCGTGCACGCGGATGCGGACAATTTCCGCAATGCGCTCAAACGCACGACGTACGAAGGGGCATCGGCGGCGTTGAGCGGAATCGGTATGAAAGTTTCGGACGATCGGGTCATCGATACCATGGCCCGCGCCAAGCTGGTGCCGTCGGTGACGAAACCCGACGTGGTGACGCAGGCGCTGGGTGCCGCGGCATCGGATCTGGTGTACACGCCGATCACGCCGTGCCGGATTCTGGATACGCGCGTCGCGGGCGGGGCGCTCGCAGGGACCTTCAGCCGCGATTTCAATGCGGTGGTCGGCTCGGGCGGCAATTTCAGCAGCCAAGGCGGTAGCGCGACCAACTGCGGCGCGGTGGCGGCCGGGCAGGCGGCAGTGGTGATCAACGTCACCGCGGTGACGCCCACGGGCGCCGGCTTCGCGACGGTGTATCCGTTCGGCGCCGCGCGTCCGCTGGCGTCGAGCGTGAACTACACCGCGGGCGCGATCGTGAACAACACGGTGGTCGCCAAGTTGCCGACGCCGCTGACGACCAAGGACTTCACGATCTACACCTTCGCGACCTCCGATTTCGTGGCCGATATCGTGGGTTACTACGCGGCGCCGCAGGCGACCGCGCTCGAATGCATCACGGTCAGCGGGACGGCGGCCAGCGTGCCGGCGAATACCTACGGTTACGGATTCGGCGTGAGCTGCCCCACCGGATACGGCTCGACCAACGCCGGCTTCCAGGCCGCGAAAAAGGTGGTGATGGCGGATGGTTACATGGGGGCCGCCTCGGGGAACTTCTTCGTCTACAACCTGGATAGCAATGCGCAAGTGGTGACGCCATGGGTGCATTGCTGCCGCGTCCCGGGACGCTGACCGCTCTCGCTTACCGCTCGTACAGCGGCTTGGACGGCTCGCCGGCCAGGCCGATATCGTTTGTTTCGAATCACTCGGAGTCGATATGAAAAAAAACAAGGGGCTGTAGTAGATAACGTCAGATTTCAGCCCACTCCTTCAATGTCTTGAGTTGTTGTTTAGGGGTTCCGTAGTTGAATCTAAACTCACAC
>JADZBF010000102.1 GCA_020852215.1 Lysobacter sp.
AAGAAAGTTTTCCGAACGACGCCTTGCAATGTGCGGAGACGGGTGTCGGCCCGGCGTGGACCTACCCGCTCGCTATCGCTGCGGCGGGGCCATCGGCGGTGTTCGTCGCGTATCCGGCGGTGGAGAAGGTCGTCGTCGATCAGATGCCGGTGAGGCGTCAGGTGTTGGCGGTGACGCTTGCGATCGTTACGCAGAATCAGGAAAAGCCGGTACCGATCTTGGTGCCGGTCGGCGTGATTCGCGCCAAAGCGCCGACCGGCTCGATCGTGATGTCGTCGATGATCACGGACCCGCGTGCGGTCGGGAACCCGACGACGTTGCTTTATTGGATGGAGACGGCCGGCCCGCCGGCATCGCCTTGCGTCGACCCGGTGCAAGTCTCCGCGCGCTACGCCTTGCTCGGTGTGCAGGCGCCGATGCTGGGCAAACCCGCCGATTTGTCCGACCCCGCTGGGTTCGCGCTGAATCTGCCGTCGCCGGTGGATCAGAAAATCTGGAGTTTCGGCGATTACATGAAGGGCGCCGGCTATCACGATGCCGCAGCGAAGCAGTTGAGGTTCCTGCCGGTGTGGTCGCAAGAAGACTCCGGCGGTAGCGTCGGTTCGCCCGGCGCGATGCGGCCGCATCTTCGGGTGGTGTCGATCGACGCGCCGCCGGCCGCGGTTGCTGGCGACGCCATCGCCAAGCTGGTGCAATCGCCGCAGGCCAAACCCGCGATGCGCGCTAAGCCGGTGCGCGGAAAAATCGAAATGCTCGAAAAAGACTACGAGCGCGAACAACGCGGGATGCCTGGGCGCCAACGCTAAGCCAAGGCCGATGCGCGCCTTCAGCCCGGTGGCGCCTTCGAAGGTCTGAGCAAAAGCTATCCGTCGAAAGGATGCACCGCCGCCGTATCGATCACCGCGGTGATACGATCCGGGCCGGACCCCATCTGGTGAATCGTCGCGATGCGCATCTTGGTGTCGTCATGGGTCTTGTGGGCGTGCGCGAACAACTAAGGACACCCACAAACCAGCAAGTAGCAAGTAGCAAGTAGCCCGGGTAAGCGAAGCGCACCCGGGATGAACGACGAGAGATTCCCGGGTGCGGCCTGCAGCCTTACCCAATGGAATGGACTCCTCCCACTGATACGGCATCGAGGTGCCAGACTGGAGTTGTTACCCACCAGTCACACAGCAGGAGGAGTCCGCCATGAAGATTAGTCGAGTCGCGCTGGATTTGGCAAAGTCGGTCATTCAGGTGCATGCCGTGGATCGCAGCGGTGCTGCGGTGGTACGCAAAGCGCTCAAGCGCGCGCAGTTGCTGCCCTTCATGCGCGATCTGCCGCCCTGCGAGGTCGGGATGGAAGCCTGCGCCAGCGCCCATCATTGGGGTCGACGGCTGCAGGCGATGGGGCATACGGTTCATCTGCTGCCGGCGCAGTACGTCAAACCCTTCGTGATCGGTCAGAAGAACGACGCCAACGATGCGGCGGCGATCTGTGCCGCGATGACCCATTCGGGCATTCCCCGCGTCGCGGTCAAGACGATCGCGCAACAAGACATGCAGGCGCTGCATCGCATCCGTTCGATGAAGATGAAGCAGCGTACCGCGCTCATCAACCAGACCCGCGGTCTGCTGGCCGAATACGGCATCGTCATCGCCAAAAGCCCGACGGCGCTGCGCAAAGCCATTCCCGATCTGCTCGAAGAGGCCGACAACGGCCTGAGCTTCGACTTCCGTCCGCTGCTCGATGCGCTGTACGACGACCTGCGTACGCTGGAGGCCCGGATCGAAGAACTGACACGGCTGATCGAACGTCAGGTGCGTGCGAACCCCGAAGCCCGGCGGTTGCTGGAGGTCCCGGGCATCGGCCCACTGACCGCCAGCGCTCTGCTCGCGACCGTCGGCGATGCCAGGCAATTCCGTAACGGCCGGCAAATGGCGGCGTTCCTGGGGTTGGTGCCACGACAGCACTCCAGCGGCGGCAAGCACACGCTGCTCGGTATCCACAAACGCGGCGATCGCTATCTGCGCGGCCTGCTGGTGCATGGCGCCCGCAGCGTACTGCGCGCAGCGACCGACAAACCCGACGACCGAAGCCGGTGGCTGATGAATCTTGCGGCAAGACGGCATCGCAACATTGCCACCGTGGCGCAAGCCAACAAGAACGTCAGGATCGCCTGGGCGATCCTGACCCGAGAGCAGCGCTACCGCGCTGCGTGAAACACCCCTTCAACGAGTTTGCTGACCGACGATGAAGATCACTGGGAAGACCAACGCGGGAAGAGCCTGAGTAGCCTGGCGGCCTTCAAGGCCGATGACCCGATGAGGCACCCGCGTGCGACTGCTCCATCATGGCCAGAAGCCATAGGCTTCACCCACAGGCCGGATATACGTTCGCAATCTCAACCAGGATCGAAAAAGCGGTTGGCAATCGGGGGGAGTCCATATACGGGCTACGAATCCGTTGAACCGAGACATCGCCGCGACCCGAATGTTCGAATGGTGGGGTTCGCTGCGCTCACCACCACCCTACCCAGGAGAACATCGATATGGATATTTTCGCTTCGACACGATCTTTGCGCCGCATCGCGGCGACGCTCGCGCTCGCGACCGTCGCCATCGCCGCCCACGCGCAATCGCTGTCGCCGCCGTACGCCGCGCAAGCGCTGAACCCCGCCACGCATCGTTTCCATCAGGCGTATTACGCGATGCAGCACAACACGTACGAGCATGGGGCCAGCTTGACCGGCTGGCTAGACGCGGGCACGCGCGCGGTGGAGTTGGATATCGTGGATGCCGGCGCTTGGGCCAGCGACGCCAACGGCCCGTACGTGAGCCACGATTCGAACGTCGGCAACCGCAATTGCTCGGGCAATCCCGATCGCATCGGGCACTGCCTGAAGGACATCATGGCGTGGATGGACGCGCATCCGGGGCAAGGGCCGATCAGCGTATACGTCGATATGAAACCCGGCGATTGGTCGTCGGCGAACGTGCGGCTGTTGGACGACAAGCTGCGGCAGATTCTCGGCACGCGGATGTACACCTCGGGCGAGCTGTATCAGTTCGCCGCGGGCGTGCCCTACGCGAGCGGACGCCCCGGGTTTCGTTCGGTGGTGAGTACCAGCGGTTGGCCGTTGCTCAGCGCGCTGTCGAACAAAATCGTGGTCGCGTACACCGGCGGCCGGCTGCTGGCGACGAATCAAACCCACGGCGGCGCGATCGAACACATTCGATCGGCGACCGGCCGGTTGCCGTACGGCTTCTTCTGCCCGGACGTGGAAAGCACGCCGAATCAGATCGTGCCCGGCGGCACGGTCGACGGGGTCTCGAACGCGACCTCGCAATTCTTCGTCTGCAGCAATCTGAAAGCGCGCGATCACTACCAGATCGCCGCCAATGCCGCGAACACCCACAAACAACTGATGCATCTGTGGGACAGCCATGTGTACGCGAACGACAGCTACACGTTCAACTACATCGCGGTGGCGCACGGCATCGGCGCGATCGGGCGCGACGGCAACGTGCTGCAGACCTGGGGCGGTTTGATTCCGCTGCGCGGCGTGCGGCGTTCGCTGCCGGGTTATTTCGAACTGCGACCTACCTATGCCACCACGAAATGCATGGACGTGAACGGCAGCGGCACGGGCAACGGCACCCGCATCGATCTGCGCGATTGCACCGGCGGCAATAATCAACGTTTCGTCTACACCGCCGAAGGCCAACTGCGCCCGCGTCACGTCAATACGCAATGCACCGATATTTCCGGCGGGAACGCCGGCAATCTGGTCAACATGCACTTGTGGGATTGCGACGGCGGCGCCAGCGAAAAATGGGCGATCGGCAGCGACGGTCGGTTCCGCAGCGTCAGCAATAGCTCGCAATACTGCATGAGCATGCAGAGCGGCGGCACCGCCAACGGCACGCGCTTCGTCACCTACGCCTGCGGCTCGGCGGTGCATCCGCAGTTCTTCCGCTTGAACGCGGTGCCGGATTGGGCGCAGACCTCGTTCTGATCGCGGCGACGAACGCGGGCGCGCGCCGCCTTGCGAACGGCATTCCCGGGTGAGCATCGAGCCGCACCCGGGAATGCGATAAGACACTCAGGCGAGCGGTTTCCGCGATCATGCATTCGCGCACCGCACACGATATCGAAACCAACCGCTTCGCGACCTCCGCAATCATTCCTCGGAATACCGCCAGCAACGCAGGCTTCGCCGCGCACTCCTTGGCCCGGCGCACCGGCCACGAACGCCAAGCGCGTATCGCTCCGGCTTTCATTCGCTCGAATGCTGTGGGATTCTGAGCCCCAGCGCCGACGTGGGACGTCGTCGCGAGGAGATTTCGGGGATACGACTTGCAGGGGGAGCCGATGGAGAAGTTGCCGATGCCGCATCGCGGAGCGCTCGGGAGAGCGCTCCGGCTGTGCGGCCTGACCGTTATGGCGCTCGCAACATCCGGGTGCCTGGTCTACGACGAAGATGTCTCGACCGACCCGCGTTTCAAAGCGTTTTATGGGCGCTGTTTCGAGCTGAAGGCCGCCGCGTTCGTCTGGCGCTGGGGCGACACCAAGAAACCCGAGCTTTCGATCCCCGGCGAAAGGGTCGACGATCTGCTGCCCGCGACGGTCGATGAGTATCGACAGAATCCGACCGATTGGTTTCGCCTTCCGCCATACGACGAGAAATTCGGCATTGGGTCGATCGGCCCGGTCGAGATCGTCACTGTGGTGCCGCAGGGCAGTCGTTTCACGGTCAGCAAGATTCTTTTGAACCACCATATCGAAAACGGCCCCTCACTGAGTCCGCGGGGTCGACTGGAGAAGCCCGTGACCGGCGTCGACGAACTCGGGCTGTTGGGATTGGTCGACGGCGGCTACGACACCTCGCGTTTGACCTACGACGCGAACTTGGTGACGCCATGCCCAGCAGTACTGCCGCCCGGCGTCAAGATCGGCGAAAAAGTCGCCCGATAATCGCATCGCCAGCGGCACGACGACGCACGAAAACGGAAGTAGGCCGAGGCACGATGTTCCCGACCCGAGAAGACGCGATCCGGCAGTTGAGCGAGGTGTTCGAAGACGATGCGGTGGCCGTGTTCGCGCGACTGCTGCGGCCGAATATCGGTTTCGCGCCGGCGCCGTCGGCAACGCGCATGGGTGCGACGTGGTTGGGCGCGACACGGATGGGCGGGGCGCCGGATCTCCCGCCCGGCATCGCATGGCCGGTGCGCGAGGTTCCGGCGAATCTCGACGAGATCGCGGCTCTGGGCGGCTCGAACCATGGCGAGCACATCCGCAAGCATCTCGCGCAGCCGCTGCCGTATGCGTTCATCGCGCAAATCGATTTGGCGGAAGCGGCGCGGGTCATGCCGACGGACAATCCGCTGCCCGATCGCGGCCGCCTGCTGTTTTTCTGCGACCTGCCGGCGATTCCCTGGCGCGACGGCGTCGAAAGCGGCCGCGTCATCTGGGATCGCGCCCCGGCGGAGACGCTCGTCGAATCGCGGACGCCTTCGGTGCTGCTTACGCTCGCCGAAGAATCCATGGCCGAACTGCGCGCGGCGCTGAAAGCGCACGGCCTGGAACCCGACACGCTGAGCCATCCATACGGCGGTGCCGAGCGCCCGCTGCGACTGTCGATCGCGTACGCGCTTCCCGATGCCGGCGCGCCCGAGGCGCAGGACGACGCCGCGTTCGTCGCCCTGATGGACGACGAGGACACCGCCGACGCGTATTCGGATTTCGTGTCGGAGATCGCGCACGACCGCGCGGAGGGCGTCGCGCGCCACCGCCTGCTCGGCTACCCGGTCCCCGAGCAAGACGATCCCCGCTACAACGCCGTGGCGCTGCTGGATTACGGACGCTCGCGCGCTTGGGACTGGCCGGATCGACCCGACATGTCGACGATCGAAGCCCAGATGAAGACCTGGCATCTGCTGCTGCAGTGCGATCTCTCCGATTACTACCAAGACCCGCTCAGCGAAGGCACGGTGTATTTCTTGATCCGCGACGACGACCTGCGGGCGCGGAATTTCGAGCGGACGGTCGCGGTGTATCAGCAGACCTAGCGGATTGTTGGGGAACGATCTTCCCGATCGTTTTCCACGTCGCGAATCCGGCGCATGTCCGGATTCGCTGCCGATGGATCAATCGCCGATGCGCTTACTTCGTCGTCGCGCACCTACGCGGCATCGGGCGCGATTTAGCCCCGCTCCAACATCGGCGGCAGCGGGCAATGCAGCACCGCGCAAACGGTGCGCAGCAGTTCGGATTCGGCGACGCTGACGCGGCCGTCGTGGCCGATCGCGACGGTGATGGCTTCGACCAATTCCTGCTTCGCCTGCGGCTCCAGCGCGTCGAGCCATGGCCACACCGCATCCAGCGCGCGCATGCCCTCGGCGGGCGGCGCGTAGTCGATCTGCCCGTGCGCCAACACGCGCTGCATGCCGGCCGAGTACGCGCGCTTGGCGGCGTCTTCGCCGTCGTGGCCGGCTTGTGCGATCAACGCGAGCAAGGTGGCGGTTTGCGGACGAACGTCCGCGAGCTTGCGGCGGCCGAATTCGCGATGACGGCCCGGGTCGAGCGATTCGCGTAGCTGGATGTGCAGCAAACAACCGAGGCAATATTCGAACGCGGACACGTGGCCGTCGGTATTGACCACGGCGTGCACGGTATCGAGCACGACGCCCAATTCCGGGCGTGGGCGCAGACGCAGCACCGGGAACGCCAGCGCCGCCAGCGGCAGGCGCAGCATCGGGTGCAACGTCAGCAAATGCGCTTGGCGGAATTCGAGGGCTAAATCGGCGGTTTGCCGGCCCATGCGCGCGGCGATTTCCATGTGCTGCATGCGCTGCACGCGGGCGTCGTCGTCCAACAGCAGACCGACGATCAGCGGCACCACATCGTCGCGCTGCGTCGCCAGCGCGCGCAGGCGCTCGGGAATCGCACCGACGATGGCGTCGGCGCGGCGGTAATCGTCGGCGGCCGGATGCGCGACCTGCGCCACCACCATCGGCGGCGTGACCGCGAACCGCGCGTCGGCCTTGGGCAACGGCGGGGGCACGGCGGCGGGCGCGGACGCGCCTTCGACAAACCCGAGTTGCACGTCCTCTTCCCAACCGTTCGGCGGCGAGGCGGCCCAGCGCTGATGCAGGTTCAACAGATGATCGGGGCGGAAGCTCGGCTCCAGGGCCTGAATGCGCGCCATCAGCGGCGGATGCGTGGCGAACATGCCGCTGAGACCCACGCCGTCGCCGAACAGCATGTGGCTGATCTCCTCGGCTTGGCCGCGATGTTCGAGCGTCGCGCCCTCGCTCGTACCGGCGATTTTTTTCAGAGCGCCGGACAGCCCGGCCGTTTGGCGGGTGAATTGCACAGCGGAGGCGTCGGCCAACATCTCGCGCGAGCGGCTGACGCCGGCTTTGATCAAACGCCCGAAGAACAAACCGACATACCCGATCGCCATCGCGCTCAGCGCGGCGATCAGCATCGGAGCCGCGTTCTTGTCGCGCCCGCCGAAGCGGCTGTGTTCCAGAATCTTGCGGCCGATCACCGCCAGCACCAGGATGCCGAACAGCACGCCCATCAAGCGGATGTTCAAGCGCATATCGCCGTTCAGCACATGGCTGAATTCGTGCGCGATCACGCCTTGCAACTCATCGCGATTCAGTCGTTCCAGCGCGCCGCGGGTGACGGCGACCGCCGCATCCGACGGCGCGTAACCGGCCGCGAACGCGTTGATACCGGACTCGTGCTCGAGTACGTACAGCTTGGGCACCGGCACGCCGGAGGCGATCGCGATCTCTTCCACCACGTTGCGCAGGCGACGCAATTGCGGATCCCGCGTTTGTTCCGGCACCGGCACTCCGCCGAGTTCCAACGCGATCGTTTCGCCGCCGCCGCGCAAACTGGCGATGCGATACATCGAACCCAGACCGATGATTCCCGCCGTGACGGCACTGGCGAAGATCAGCGCCGCGACCCGTTCGCCGCCGCTGACCTCTTCGCGACCGAGCAGCCCGATCAAGACCACGACATCGACCGCGGCGACGATGCCCAGCACCGCGAGCGCGAACAGCAGGATCAACCGCGAGGAGGTCTTGCGCGCGGCGGCTTGGCGTTCGAAGAAGTTCATTGGAGCGCTGGGGGGCTGGGAATAGGGAATCGAGAATCGGGAATCGTCAGAACAGCGTTAAGGCCGGACGACTCCGAGAACTGGGACGACAGCGAGCGAAACGAGCGCGGCGGCCATACCGCCGGGCGCGTTCGCAGATCGGCTCTACGATTCCCCATTCCCGATTTCCTATTCCCCATTCCCGTCGTTCAGAACTGCACCTTCGGCGCTTCGCGCATTTCGGGGCGGTCGGCCGGGATAGCCAACTGCGTCGCGGCGGCGAAACCGAACATGCCGGCGATCAGGCTGGACGGAAACACCTCGCGCGTGTTGTTGAAGCTCATCACCGCGTCGTTGAAGGCCTGCCGCGCGAACGACACCTTGTTTTCGGTGCTGGTCAGCTCTTCGGTGAGCTGCATCATGTTCTGGTTGGCCTTGAGGTCCGGATAGGCCTCGGCGACGGCGAGCAAACGGCCCAGCCCCGCGTTCAGTTGCCCCTGCGCGGCGGCCAACGCGGCCATCGCTTCGGGGTCGCCCGGATTGGCCTTGGCCGCGGCCAGACCCGACTGCGCGGCCGAACGCGCCGAGATCACCGCATCCAGGGTTTCGCGCTCGTGCTTCAGATAACCCTTGGCGGTCTCGACCAGATTCGGAATCAAGTCGAAGCGGCGCTGCAGTTGCACGTCGATTTGCGCGAATGCGTTTTTATATCCGTTCCGCGAGGTGACCAGCCCGTTGTAAATACCCACGGCCCAGATCGCCATCACGACCAAAATTGCGAGCAAGATCAACAAAATAGTCATCGAACCTCCACTTATTCATGCAAACCGCGACGCAGGCGCTATGATCCCCCTGCAAGCGAAGCATACGCAGGGGAACTCTTTGATGAAAGGTAAGGCGATGACGCCGAACGATCGCAGGTCGCGCCGCTCCCGCGCGGCGACGCTGAAAGTCGGGACCGCCTGCGCGCTGTTGTCGGTTTCGTCGGGCTTGTCGGCGCAGACCTCGTTCCGTTGGGACAGCGATACCGGCGCCGACGCCCGCCAGGACAGCGGCCTGCTCGCCGTCTATTCGCCGCGCGCCACGATGCGGCGCGTGTATCCGGGCTCCAGTCTTCGGGTGATGCCCGTGGCCACGGGCTTCGATGTGCGCGAGTTCGAGGCCCTGGCCCAAGGATTGGTCGATACCGGCAAAACACCGGGCTTGGCGATGGCGGTGGTGCAAGGCGGTCGGATCCTCAGCGCGCGCGGCTACGGCGTGACCGATACGAGGAACCCCGAGACGGTGGATCCGCATACGGTATTCCGGTTGGCCTCGCTGTCCAAAGCCTTCGCCTCCACCGTGACCGCGCAATTGGTCGCCGACGGTAAATTGCGCTGGGACAGCCACCCGCTCGATTACATCCCGTCGTTGCGATTCGCCGACCCGACCGCGGCGCAGCGCCTGACCGTCGCCGATGTGCTGAGCCATCGCGTCGGCATCGGCCACAACGCCTTCGATCGCGATCTGGAAGCCAACGCCGAATATCCGATGCTGATGCAGAAACTCGCCTACGCGCCGATGAGTTGCGCCCCGAGCGAGTGTTACGCCTATCAGAACATCGCCTACAGCCTGATCGGCAACGTCGTCGAATCGGTGTCGGGCAACACCTACGAACAGACCGTCGCACGGCGTCTGTTTCGCCCGCTGGGCATGTTCGACGCCAGTTACGGTCTGGAAGGCATCGCCAGCAGCAAGCGGTGGGCGAAGCCGCATGTCGGCAGCGGTCGGCGGTGGACGCCGGTATATCCGAAGCCGACGTACTATCGCGTCGCGCCCGCCGCCGGCGTCAACGCCAGCATCACCGACATGGCGAAGTGGCTGCTCGCGCACAATGGCCATCGCGGGGATGTGATCCCGAACTCGCTGCTGGCCACATTGCACGCGCCGCTGATCGACACGCCCGCCGAAACCGGCGCATCGGCTTGGCGGCGCCAGCGCCTCGACGCCGCGGGCTATGCGCTGGGTTGGCGCGTCTACGACTACGCCGGTCATCGCTTGGTCTTCCACGGCGGCGCCGTGCAGGGCTACCGCGGCGTGGCCGCGTTGTTGCCCGAACGCGATCTCGGCGTCGTCGTGCTGTGGAACAGCGGCAGCTCGGCGCCTTCGGGTCTGTTGCCGACGATTCTGGATCGCGCGATCGGCATCTCGCCGCAGCGCTGGTTGGATATCGAAATCGAAGCGGAACTCGGCGCCGAGAATCTGTACGCGAATAAAACCGCCGTCACGGCGACCTCGGCGACCGCTGCCGTGCCCGCAGGCGTGGACGACGACGGGGAACGCGCGCAGGGCGGCGCCGAAGCGCCGGCGATCACCGAGAAGCCCGAAAAATGATCGACGGGCTCAGCGCGCGTCGCTCTCCATCGTCGTCTTGAGCTTCGCCAGCCCTTGCTCGTAGTTCGGCCCGATCATGCGATCGAACAGCAAGCCGAACCAACGCGACGCTGGGTTCGTGCCGTGATCGGCGTCGAAACTCCAGACCACGCGCGTGCCCTGCCCTTGCGGCGTCAGAACGAACGTGGCGGTCGCCTCGTCTTGACCCTCGAATTCCAATTTGGAGACGATGCGCCGACCGGGCACGCTGTCCACGATGGTCTGTCGCCCGCTGCCGACATCCGACATCCGACTTCAGACTGACCCAGCGCATACTCGCGCCGACCCCGGTCGCCGGGCCTTCGTAGGTATACACGGCGTTCGGATCGCGCGCGAACCAGGGCGACCACGCGTTGAAGCGCCGATACGAATGCAGCATCGCGAAGACTTCGCCCGGCGGCCGAGCGATGACGACCTCGCGCTCGACGTGGGTCTTCGCGGGCAGAACCGCACCGATCAGCACGAACAGAACCGCGAGGCCGATCAGCGCAACGAATGATGTTCTGAGCATCGACATCGCAGTGTCCCCGCATTCGCGATGAGAACCCCGATCCTATGCGTCGGCGAGGCGCCGCGCACAAAAAAACTCCTTCTCCGCCTGGGCGTGCGGAGAAGGAGTCTGGTACCGCTAATCGGGGTACGACTTGGATTACATCATCGGCGCGGGAGCGGCCGGAACAGCGGCCGGCGCAGCCTTCTTGCGCCTTACGGCTTTTTTAGCCTTTTTTTTTGCGGCTTTCTTAGCGGCCTTCTTGGCGGGTTTCTTAGCCGCTTTCTTGGCGGTTTTCTTAGCGGCCTTCTTCGCGGTTTTCTTGGTAGCTTTCTTAGCAGCCTTCTTCGCGGTCTTCTTGGCGGTCTTCTTGGCGGCTTTCTTGGTCGCTTTCTTCGCGGCCTTGCGGACGGTCTTCTTGGCGGCCTTCTTCGCGGTTTTCTTGGCGGCCTTACGGGCGCCGGTCTTTTTCGCTACTTTCTTCGCGGCCTTTTTGGCCGGTTTCTTCGCAGCTTTCTTTGCAGCTTTTTTAGCAGCCATGGGATGGCTCTCCTCGTCAGTGGACTTGCGTTCTTTTGTTACGGCCCAGTCATCAACAGGATCGCGGGAGTCGGACCCGCGAACCACCGCCGGCGCACGAAGGCAAGCCGGATCGGATTCGGTCGCGGACATGGCCGAAGCCATGCCCGCGGGAAGTGCGGCGACGCGCGCCGAAGCGAGCGCTCATTTCGGACTCGCCGGAAACCGCGGCGAGGGAGGATGAAACGTTGCGGCGCAAAAGCGCCGACGATTCGCACCCGGCGCGGGAGCATGCCGTCGTCGTTCGCGCGGCGACGGTTTTCGCAGAGGAGACGAAGCCTGTTCCCGCCGGCAAGGATGCCCGGATGGAGATACATGTTGTGCTTCGCGTTTTGGTCTTGATCCGACTCACTCGCTTCTGCTAGGGGTTGCGCTTGGGGCGAAACCTAATCACGCTTTTTTCCACTGTCAACACCCCGCGCGAAAAAAAGCGCGCGGCGATGCGCGCGACGGGCAGGCGAGGATGCATCGGATCGGCGCGCGAGGACGCGGCGCGCGCGCGGCGCACCCGCGCGTCGAGATCGCACGAGAAAATGAAAATCGCTTTTTTTTAGACATTTCGATCGCGAGGCGAACGTGCGCGCGGCGCGCGCGACGACGACGAAGGCGCGCGCGCATGCGGTGCGAACGGGCGCGAACGGCGGGTGAATCGATGCGATACGAAAATGCCGCGCGCGGTCCGAATTCGGCGCTGCGTCTGCCCGATTGCGCGAATTTGCGCGAACTTCGAACGCCGTTTCGGCGCTCGCGAGAGCGTCGTCGATGCGCCGCGAAGCGCGTTCGACGTATGCCAACGACGCATCGACGACGACTGCGATCCGTTCTCGGCACAGGTCGGGGGAGCGGCCTGCGTTCGACTTTCGTAGAACGCTGACGCGCGCCGCGATCGACGATCGCGGCGCCGTGGCGCAAGCGTCGAAGTCTTCGTGGCGCCGCTCGCGGTCGGTCGCGCACGATCGGCGGTGCACGCTCCGCGACGCAAAAAAAACCGCGCCTGTCGCCGGGCGCGGTTCGATATCGGGGAGAAAAACGATGGCGGCAACGGGCGCGCATCGGCGCCCGCGTCGCGCGGACGAGTTTCAGTGCTCGTCGTCTTCGAGCAATTCGGCGTAGTCGTCCGGGGCGAGAAGATCGTTGAGCTGATCGGCGTCTTCGGCTTCGATGACGAACAACCAGCCCTCGCCGTAGGCGTCCTCGTTGATGGTTTCGGGCTTGTCGACCAACGGGGCGTTGACCGCGACGACGGTGCCGCTGATCGGCGCGTAGACGTCCGATGCGGATTTGACCGACTCCACCACGGCGCACGCGGTGCCGGCTTCGACGCGATCGCCGATGTTGGGCAACTCGACGTAGACAAGATCGCCTAGTGAGCCTTGGGCATGATCGGAAATGCCCACGGTGATCTTGCCGTCGCCTTCGACGCGCGCCCATTCGTGGGACTTCATGAACTTCAGGTCGCCGGGGATCTCGCTCATGTCGGGCTCTGCTCGTGTGAGGTGTGTGGGGGACGATGTGTGCGTAGTTTAGGTATCCGCGCGCGGCGGTCAAATACCCGTGGCGAAGGACGCGGACGGACGGCGACGCGCGAGGTTCACGCCGCCGGCACGAGCGCGACGCCGTCGCGCACGAACGGGAATTTCGCCGGACGCACCGGAATCTCTTTGCCGCGGATATCGACGCGTACCGAACCGGGGTCGCCCGCGGGAACGCGCGCGAACGCGATGGCCTTGCCGAGCGTGGGCGAGAACGTACCGGAGAGGATTTCGCCGTCTCCGCGGTCGCAGATCACGCGCTGTCCGTGACGCAGCACGCCCTTTTCGTCCATCACCAAACCGATCATCTGACGCGGTGCGCAGGCCGCGGCCTGCGCTTCCAGGACCCCGCGACCGACGAATGCGCGCGGCGCGCCTTGCGCATCGGCGTCGAGCGCGACCGTCCACGCCAAGCCGGCTTCGTACGGCGTGACGGTTTCGTCCATATCCTGTCCGTACAGGTTCATGCCCGCCTCCAAGCGCAAGGTATCGCGGGCGCCGAGCCCAGCCGGCTTCACGCCCGCGTCGAGCAAGGCCTGCCACAGCGCGACGGCGCGATCCTCGGCGACGATGATCTCGAAGCCGTCTTCGCAGGTGTAGCCGGTGCGTGCGACGAACAGCGGCGTGCCGTCGCGCAGCGTCGCTTCGACCGCGGCGAACTTACCGACTTTGCCGGCGGCGAGTGCGGTATCCGCCGACAGCAGGCCAATAGCCTTCGCGCGCGCGTTCGGACCTTGCACGGCGATCATCGCCAGCTCGGCGCGTTCGCGGACCTCGACGTCGAACGCGGCGGCTTGCGCGCCGATCCACGCCAGATCTTTCTCGCGGGTCGCGGCGTTGACCACGAGGCGGAAGAAATCTTCGGAGAGAAAATAGACGATCAAATCGTCGATCACGCCGCCGGCCTCGTTGAGCATGCAGGTGTACAGCGCTTTCCCCGGCTTTTGCAGTTTGTCGACCGAATTGGCGAGCAGTCGGCGCAGGAACGCGCGAACGTTCGCGCCGCGCAGATCGACCACCGTCATATGCGAGACGTCGAACATTCCGGCATCGCGTCGCACCTGATGATGCTCGTCGATTTGAGAGCCGTAGTGGATCGGCATGTCCCACCCGCCGAAGTCCACCATCTTGGCGCCGAGCGCGCGGTGGGCGTCGTTGAGGATCGTCTTCTGGGTCATCGTCGGAGCGGCCGTGCTAAAGGGACCCGCATTATCCCAGAGCGCGGCGCCGCCCGCTCGACGGCGTCCGCGCACGCTGACGGCGGCATCAGAGGTACCGTCGCATCCCGCTTATCTCGCCATCGCTACGCCCAGACGCGCCGACGAGCGGCGCGCAAGAACGGGTGCAACAACGCTCGCTCAAACGCCGTAACCGACGTTGACGCAGTCCACTCGAGCGAGGTCGACGGCGACGAATTTCCCGGTCGCGATGTCCAGCCGTTTCGCCCAAGCGATGTCGGCGGAGTACTCCGTGTCGCCGAAGCGAACCACCGCGACGATCTCGTTGCGCAAGGCGCCGCCGAGACGACAGCCGCCCAATTGCAATTCGTAACCGGCTTTCGCAGAGGGCGCGTCGAGCGCGTCGGTCACGCGCCACAGCGGCTGTTTGGCATCCGGTTCGGCGTTGGCGGAAGCGATCAGATAAACGCCTGTGGGCGTGGGATCGATGGTTTCGTGCCCCAGAACGGCGAGGCCGTAATCGCAAATACGCTCGAGCTGTTCGCCGCCGGGCACGCAAACGCCCTGCACTTCGTTCAGCCCCTGCGGGTAGGGCGGCAAGGTGCGGCCGATCAGCGCTGCGGCGGTGTCCACATCGCCGTTCTCCTCCGCGACCGGCGGCGGCGCGTCCGCGTCGCGCGCGACCGCTGGCGGCGTTTTGGCGGCGGGCGCGGGATTGCTGCGATCGCCGCGACCGCCGCCGTCGGCGCAAGCCGAAAGCGCAGCGAGAAGCGCGGCGAGCGGCAACGCGAGCGGGCGCAAGCGAGGCGTCTGCGACGAGCGAGGATCGTTCGGGTGGCGCATCGGTGGGCTCGTCATCGAGATCATTCTAATCGGCCTCATCCTTATCGATATCAGCGTTCGGCGGAGTATCGCGCAGCGTTCGGCGAGCGAGGGCCGGCGCGCGCGGCGCGTCAGTCGACGGCTTCGACGCGCAGCGTCATGCCGTCGGCGCCGACGATCTTCACGCTGGCGCCCAGCGGCAAATCGGGGCCGCTGACTTCCCAATAGGCATCGGCGATCTGCACGCGGCCGATGCCGCGCTCGATCGGCCGCTCCAACGGAACGATTCGGCCGATCAATTGCGCAGCGCGCCGGTTGAGCGCCGGCTGATCGCTTTCCGGCTCCTGCTGCCGCTGCAACCACTTGCGATACGCAAGAATCGAAGCGAACCCGAGCACCACGAACAGCACCGCCTGGAGCACGATCGGCATTCCGGGCATCAGCCACGCCAGCACGAACATCGCCGCGGCGGCGAATCCGAGCCACAGCATGAACGCACCCGGGGCCATCACTTCGGCCGCGATCAGCAACAGCGCGACCACCGCCCAGAAGTACACGTCGCCGCCCATGATCAGCCTCCGCGCGTGATCGCCGGCGGCTTGCCGCCGCTTTGCTGATGGTTCAACGCTTCTTTCGCCAATTCGGTGATGCCCGCGAGCGAACCCAGAATGCCGCTGGACTCCATCGGCATCAGGATGAATTTCTGATTCGGCGCTTCGGCCAAGGCTTTGAACGCTTCGATGTATTTCTGCGCGATGAAGTAATTGATGGCGTTGACGTTACCGCTGGCGATGGCCTCGGACACCATTTGCGTCGCTTTGGCTTCGGCCTCGGCCAAACGCTCGCGGGCCTCGGCTTCGCGGAACGACGCTTCGCGTTTGCCCTCGGCTTCCAAGACCGCCGCCTGCTTCTCGCCTTCGGCGCGCAGAATGGCCGACTGACGCACGCCCTCGGCTTCCAACACCGCGGCGCGTTTGTTCTGCTCGGCCATCTTCTGCTGCTGCATCGACGCGATCAAATCGCGCGGCGGCTGGATGTCCTTCAGCTCGATGCGGTTGACCTTCAAGCCCCAGGGATGCGTGGCCTGATCCACCGCCAACAGCACTTTGGCGTTGATCTCGTCGCGCTTGGACAGCGATTCGTCGAGATCCATCGAGCCGATCGCGGTACGGATATTGGTCATCACCAGGTTGAGGATGGCGATTTCGAGCTGGGCGACTTCGTACGCGGCCTTGGCGGCGTCGAGCACCTGGAAGTAAACGACGCCGTCCACTTTCACCACGGCATTGTCTTTGGTGATGACGTCCTGACTGGGCACGTCCATCACCTGCTCCATCATGTTGATCTTGCGGCCGACGCCGTAAAAGATCGGAATCAGGAAGTGCAGGCCGGGACTGAGGGTGCGGGTGTATTTCCCGAAACGCTCCACGGTCCATTCGAACCCCTGCGGCACCATGCGCACCGCCTTGAAGAACAGCACGACGCCCGCGAACAGAATAACCACTGCCACAAAACCGCCCATCGGCTTATCTCCCCTACGAAATTCAGCGGATTGTCGAAAAACGATCGTCCGGATCGCTTTTCGAGTCGCGAGTCCGGCGGATGTCCGGCTCGTTCCTGACGAATCACGCGCGGATGCGCTTGCTTCGTCGAGGCGACCGTCCCTGACCGCCCCAAGAGACTGTTTTTCAACCGCCTCTTGGGCGCAGTATAGGCCCGCGACCCGACCGACGGAGGTGCCGTTAGGTGGTTTGCGACGGTTTAAGGCCGACAGGCATCCCTAACGATAGATGAGAGCTCCGAACTCCAGTTTCGCGATCGACGTGACGGACACTCTGCTGATGCGGCTGCGTCAGGGCGACCGCGCCGCGTTCGAGCAGGTCTACCGCTGGTTCGAACGCCCGGTCTTCACGCTGGCGCTGCGGATGTGCGGCGACCGCGAACAGGCGGCCGAGGTGCTGCAAGAGACGATGCTGAAGGTGCTGGATCGGATCGCCGATTTTCGAGGCCATAGCGGCAGCGGCGCCGGCCCCGGTGCTGGCTCTGGCGAGAGTCGCAGCCCGTTCTGGGGCTGGCTCCGGCAGATCGCGATCAACGAAGCGCTGATGGCGCTGCGCCGCAATCGCCGCAGCGGCGACTGGTTGGATATCGCGGACGGACCGGAGCCTATCGACGAGATCACCCCGCCGCCGGCCGCCGCCGCCGACGCCGCCCGCTTGCAACGCGCGATGGAATCGCTGCCGACGACCACGCGCGCGGTCCTTTGGCTTTACCACGCCGAAGGCTACACCCATGAGGAAATCGCCGAGTTGATGCACCGTACGCCCAGTTTTTCAAAATCGCAGCTCTCGCGCGGCAACCGCCGCTTGCGCGCGCTGCTCGAACCCGAGGTCTTGCCGATGTCCGCTGTCGCCGAGGTGGCCCATGGCTGACGCGTCCCTTCCTTTCGACGCGCGTCGTCGCCGCCCCCGCGATTGGGGCGAAGCGCTCGCGGCGTTGCCGCTGGAAACGCCGCCGTTGTCGGTCTGGACGCAGATCGCGACGCGCCTGGACGCCGCCGACCGCTCCGCTTCGGACGCGACCGCCGCCGAGGGTGCGAGCGACACGATCAACATGATCGACGCGAGCCGCACGATCGGCGCCGCTTCGCGGCCGCACACCGCGCCGTCCGCGATTCCGAACCGCCGTCGCACCGCGTTGTCGCTTCGCGGTTGGTTGGCCCTGGCCGCCTCTTTGTCCGCGCTGGCGCTGCTGCCCGCGATCTGGTTCGCCGGCCGCGGCGATACCGACGCATCGCCCATCGTCGCGCGCGTTCCCGCTGCGCCGGATAGCGCGATGCCGTCTTCCAGCCATCGCAACGCCTCCAATTCGACATCCGATTCCGCGCGCGTCATGACCTCGGCGACCCAGGTCGCCAGTGTCGTTCTCCCGCATGAGCCGGCGAAGGGTGCGCCCGCGATCCCGGTCGCTGTCGCCGATCCGCGCGAGGCTTCCGCGACGCTGTCGATCGAACCCGTTCCGTTGCCGTCAGCGCCGCAATTGGCCTCGGTCGCGCCGCCGACGGTGTCGCCGACGCCGCTCACGCCGGCCGCCAACGCCGAACCCGCGGCGAACGAAGTCGACGCGCTACCGCCCGGCGCCGTGCTGGTCGGCGATACCGATGCCGACGTCACAGGCAGCGAAATGGAAATGCTGTATGCCGCATCCGCGCAATTGGAGACGCTGCTGACCTACACCCGCGACCCGCGCGTGGAAACCGGCCCCGCCGCGGCCTTGGCGAGCCAAATCCACACGCGATTGGCCAAGATCGACGCGCGCTTGGCGATGCCCGGGCTCAGCGAGAACGAACAGCACGCATTGTGGCAAGCCCGCGTCGGCACGCTGCGCCAAGCGCTGGCGTTCGAGAGCGAGCAACGCGCGCTCGCCGCCGAGGGCCAGGTTTACGACGGCCAGTTGGTCGAAGTCTATTGATCGCGCTGCGCCATCGACTCGAATCCGGAAATTCGCCATGACATCCCGCATCGCCTCATGCAAAACCGCTCACTGTCTATCTTTCGCTCTTCGATGAGGTGCCCGATGGCCCCCCGCCTGCTCACATCGCTCGCTCAGCGCCTCCCGTCGTCCGCATGCACTGCGCTGGGCGTGGTCGCGCTCGTCCTGTTCGCGACGAACGCCTTCGCCGACGATCGCTCCGCCGACACCGAAGCGCCACGACAGACCTTCATGACGCTGCAGGATTTGCTCGAGCGCAGTAACAATTGGACCGACCCGAAGTACGTGCGCGGCTGGAGCAACTATTGCGCCAAAAATCCGTCGCGCGGCGGCTGCGAAACGGTGCTGCGGCGTTCCGGACACCGCCCGGTGGTGGGCGTGATCCTGGCGCCCGACGAGATCCGCGGCGTGCGCATCGCGGGCGTCACGCCCGACGGCCCGGCGGCGCGCGCCGGCGTGAAGGCCGGCGATCGTTTGCTGGCGATCAACGGCACCGTCATCGCGGGCGATACCGCGCAAGCGCGCGTCGAGAGCGCGCGCAAAACGCTGCTCGGTTTCAAAAGCAAGGACACGGTGCGCCTGGAGTACGCCCGCGAAGATCGCAATGCGCTGGTCGAAGTCAAACCCAAACTCGACCCGCGGGTGGTGATCCTCTCGGACGACGGTCGCATCCTGCGTCCCGATGCGGACATCGTGGTCAATCGCGATCGTCAGGGCCGCGTCGACATCTTCGCCGACGGCATGGGCTTGGAATTACTGGACGACACGACGCCGATCGATCGCTTGCCGATCGACGGGCAGGGCAACGCGGTGCTGGTCGCCGGCGTCAGCCCGACGCGCAGTTTGCTGATCGACCCGGAATGCGGCGGGAGCAGCGAATGCTCGCCCTTGCGCTTGTCCGAAGCCTTCCGCTGGAACGGGTTCAATCTGGCCGCGATCGACCCGCAGTTGGGCCGCTATTTCGGTACGGACACCGGCGTGCTGGTGCTGAGCAGCAGTCCGCTGCTGCCGCAACTGTTGAGCGGCGATGTGATCCGCCGGATCGACGGCGTGGCCGTCGCGACGCCGCGCGCGGTCATGGACGCGCTGCGCAACAAACCGGCCGAAAGCGAAGTCGTGTTCGAACTGATGCGCGACCGTCGCGATGCGCGCGAACGGATCAAATTGCCCGAAGCGCTGGCGGTGAT
>JADZBF010000103.1 GCA_020852215.1 Lysobacter sp.
CGCCGATCGTGCGCGCGCGCTCGGTCTGGGTGCTGACCTCGGCGATGCCGTGGTGCAGCTGGTTGACCAGGCCCGACACCATGCGGACGTTCATGACCACCGCGTCGGCGTCGGTGCTCGCCGAGGTAGCGTCTGCGCGGATCGTGTCGCGCAGCGTCGCGAGGTCGGCGACTTCGATCGTGGGCTGGGCCATGGCGCTTGATCACCGGTTCGGCGGACCGCGCCGGCTCTCAAGGGCCGATCACCCGATCTCGGCGACCACGCGACCGATCGCCACAGCGCGCAAGGTCTGCGTCGGTCGCCGCTCGTCTCACGCCGAAGCCCAACAGCAACGGCTGCCGGGCATCTGTTCTAGCGCACCGGAATTGACCGTCTGAATGGCCGGGCCACATCTGTTTGTTCCCGCCGCATGGACCGGCTGTTGCGAGCTAGGCAGGACCTGCAGAGCGTCGCCGCGATGTCGAAGGGGGCAAGCTTCACCGTGGCGAGGGCGGGTTCACCCGTGAGGTATTAGTCGAGATGGCAAGATCCCTTGGCACGAAAGATTGGGCAGTCGTCGTTCGATGCTGCTGTATGCCGATATGCTGCTATTCATGAAGCCGCCGCGCCCCGATGCCGATGCGCCGTTCCCGATCATTGAGGCCTTCGGTTACAGCGCTCTGGCTTCGACCAACGAGGCCAGGAAGGCGTGGGCGGAGCGCACCTGCCCGTTTGCCGGGACGGCATGTGAGAAATTCAAACAGTACAAGTATGGCTACTGTTCGGTGACGTATGCTGCGCAGGACCACATGGGGTCACAGAGAACCTATGCAGTGTGCGACCATAGACTAGATGGTGACCCGGTAGCGCGTGCAATCGCGGATCGTTTTGGCAGCACCCCTGGGATCCAGTTGGCTTCCGAGGTTGTCTTGGATAAGCCAAAGACGTCTTTTGACTACGTTGCCTATGCGCAGGAACGCGACCTGATTACTGACGCTATTGCGATTGAGACGCAGGCTATCGACATACGTGGCGGCGGAGTCGGTCCCGCGTGGAACGCGTGGCAAGACGGCAAGCTCTCGCAGTGGCGAGACTATTTCAGTATCGCGGCGCGCAGCAAAAACCGCAAGGACGTTGTCGCATACGGCGTCAACATGGCGAATATCTATAAGCGTCTTGGCCTGCAGGTGGCCGAGAAGGGGGCCTATCTCAAGCGTATTGGCGTTCCATTTTACGTCGTCATGCAGGATCTGCCGTTTCTCTATCTGCGGCGTCGGATTCCGTTCAGCGCAGTTGATGGCGACTGGGATATTACCTTCATGACATCCGAATACACAGGTAAGATTGGGCGCAATGGGGCAATGGAGTTTTCTCATTGCCAGACAGTGCGCACGACACTTCCGAACTACTTGGCAGCGCTCAATCGCGGCAGTCGTTCCGTGGGCGACGATCGAGCAGACTTTCTAGAGCGCGTCAAAAGAAAAGCTAACCTGCGAAAGTAGTCGTCTTCGTGAGAACGGGTTGACGAGCCTATGGGTCGCCGTTCCATCAAGCACGTTTCGTACTTCGCGACCGATCGCCGCCGCGAGCCGCGGTGGCACCGCGTTCCCGACTTGATCGTATTGCTCGGAGTGAGTCCCCTCAAAGACAAAACGGTCAGGGAATGACTGAATTCGCGCCGCTTCGCGAATGCTGATCGTTCGATTCTGTTCCGGATGAGTGTACTCACCACTCTTAGGATCTCGAAAGCGTGTGATGATCGATCGTGGAACACCTTCCCATGTCATTCGGCTGAAGCGGCGGGTGTGGTCCTTGCGTTTGGCTCGCTTCATACTTTCGGGTAGCAACTCTACCGGCAGGTCTCGCCAGTCTTGGCCATAGCCGAGAGCCGCGAGGCGCTCTAGATTCTGTTCCGAGAGTTTCGGGGCATAGTGGTTGAAGAGCTCGTCCCGAAGGCCCGAACGCATGTCTTTCTGGTACAGACTAGCTGGGCTTGAGGTGTATTTGCTTCGCTCGCCACCCGCTTCCACCGGTGGGAGGTCCCCGATTGCATCTCTGGCCGTGAGGAATCCGTCCATTTCCTCTGGACTGATTGTGCAATTCGGAACGAGATCACCGATCCCTGCTCGGCCGTGGCTGGGCTTCGGGAAGCCCATGCCGGTCGGAATGCCAAGGTCACTTCGAAACCCGATGAAGACCATCCGCCACCGCATTTGCGGGACGCCGTACTGTGCAGCCAGCAACTCTGCGAATCCGACGGAGTAGCCGAGGGCTCGGTAGCCATCAAGGATGGCGTTAAGGACCACGCCTCCGTCGAGTGTCGCAAGCCCTGGGACGTTCTCGATAACTAGGCATCGCGGCTTCAGTTCGCTCGCAATCCGTAGGAACTCTCGAAACAACACGTTACGAGGGTCAGCCGATTCTCTTGCTCCGATAATCGAGAATCCTTGACACGGCGGGCCGCCGATTAGGAGATCGAGCTCGCCCGATCTGAGCTTCGTCAGCTTGCGCGTCGTTTCGTTGCTCAGCGTACGGATGTCTCCGCACACGAAAGGCGTGGAAGGGAAGTTCCGTTCGTGTGTCTTTGCCGCTGCGGGATTGATGTCGTTCGCGAGGAGTACGTCGTAACCCTCGGCCTCTAGGCCAACGCTGATGCCCCCAGCTCCGGAGAACAGGTCGATCGCCGTGAGTTTCCGTTTCGCCATGTGCCCCCCCTTTGACCGCGCCATTTTGGCAGGAATGGAACTTCTCCGAGACATCGTCATGCATTTCCCGTTTTGGACCTGAGCCAGTGCGGGTCCATCGGGTTCGACGCTGCCACATCGGTCTGACGGCGGCGGTGTTGGATTCCGAAAGGCGTGGGCGGGCGCCTACTTGGCTCGACCGTCCGCGATGGGGCCGAACGATTGCCATCTCCGCTGGGTAGCCAGGACAGTGGCCAGCCCTCGCCACAACCGTTTCCGGTGGGGGCCCCGGCGTCTCCGCGCTGAGCGTCGTGTCGACGCTCCGGGCCGTTTCGGGTGGGGGCCCCGGCGAATGCCGGGGGAGGGTTTTTGCGAAAAACCCTCCTATATCTCAGAACGTCTGGATCGCCGCGTAGGCCTGGCTGCCGGCCTCGTAGTCGACGATGACCGACTTCGCGCCGGCGGCCTGGGCGATGCGGACCATCTCGTCGCGGTTGCCGCGGACGACCATGCGGGGCTCGGCGCCCTCGATGCCGAGCTCGGTGATGAACTGGCGGGCCTTCACGACCGTCTTGAAGCCGAGCAAGTAGATCAGCGTCTCGCTCGAGCGCGCCATCATCGGCACGCGGCCGTCGGCGTCAGCGGTGGGGAGCTGCTCCTCGTTGGCGATGAGCAGGACCCAGAGGCCATCGAGGACGCTGCCCGGGCCGGCGTTGACCGGGCCCGTGGCGCGCGCGGCGCGGGGCGGAGGTTGCGTGTTCGATCCCCGGCGGCCGTAGTCCATCTCTTGCATGCGTGTGTTCGCTCCAGTTCTTTCTTTTGCCGCCGTGATGCGGCTTTTCAGCCGGAATGTCAAGGGAAATCCTGGAAGCGCCGGGCTCCGATCCCGGCGGGTCGAGTAGCCACCTGGGCGTCCCGCGCCAACGCCCCGCCGCGGCTTGACGCGTCGTCGGCATCCGCCCAGAGTGCCGCCATGGGTTCGGCGCCGTCCGGAAGCGATCCCGGTGCCCGCGGGCGGCTGCGCCTCCCGGTCGTGGCTGGCCCGGCGCTCGCGGTGCCGGAGCACTTCCCGGCCCAGCCGGCGGCGCCGACCGTCGACGCCTACGCCCGGCCGCTGCGCTACCTGCGCGTGTCGGTCACCGACCGCTGCAACTTCGCGTGCACCTACTGCGTGCCCGAGGACGGCATCGCCCACCAGGCCCGGACCGAGCTCTTGAGCTTCGAGGAGATCGACCGGGTGGTCGCGGTGTTCGCCACGCTCGGCGTCGAGCGGGTCCGGCTGACCGGCGGCGAGCCCACCGTCCGCGCCCACGTCGTCGAGCTGGTCGCCCGGCTGGCGCCGCGGGTGCGCGAGCTGGTCATGACGACCAACGGCCACCGGCTGCCGGAGCTGGCGCGGCCGCTCGCCGCCGCCGGCCTGCGCGGCGTCAACGTCTCGCTCGACACCCTCGACGCCGCCCGCTTCGCCCGGCTCACCAGCGGCGGCGACCTGGCCACGGTGATCGCCGGCATCGACGCGGCGATCGCGGCGGGGCTCGAGGTCAAGCTCAACGCCGTCGCGCTGGCGGGCGAGAACGACGGCGAGCTGGCCGCGCTGTGCGCGTTCGCGTGGGAGCGCGGCGTCACGCTGCGGTTCATCGAGCACATGCCGCTGTCGAGCGGCGCGCTGTTCCAGCCCGATCGCGAGCTGTCGGCCGCGGCGATCCGCGCCGCGCTGACCGCGGCGTTCGGCCCCCTCGCGCCCGCCGACCGCGACCGCCGCGTCGTCGGGCCCTCGCGCTACTGGGCGCTGGCCGCCGATCCCCGCCGCGAGGTCGGGATCATCTCGGCGATGACCGAGCACTTCTGCGACGACTGCAACCGGGTGCGCCTCACCGCAGACGGCGCGCTCCATGCGTGCCTGGGCCACGACGACGCGATCAGCTTGCGCGATCTGCTGCGGCAGGGTGGGAGCGACGACGAGCTGCGCCGGGCCATCGGGTTCGCGCTGGCCGGCAAGCG
>JADZBF010000104.1 GCA_020852215.1 Lysobacter sp.
CCCACGTCACCGGAGGCGGCGGCGAGGGCGGATTCGCGACCCGGGTGCCGCCGGTGCCGCTGTCGCGGTTCACGACGGCCGGGGTGACGCCCGTCGTCGGCGTGCTCGGCACCGACGACCTTGCGCGCACGCCGGGCGAATTGCTTGCTTCCGTGTATGCGCTGCGCGAGCAGGGGCTCGGTGCCTTCGCCTGGTGCGGCGGTTATCACCTGCCGCCGGTCGTGCTGACCGGCAGCGTGCGAGGCGACATCGTCTATCTCGATCCGGTGATCGGCGTCGGCGAATTGGCGATCAGCGATCACCGCTCCAGCCAACCGACTTTCGAGGAATTCCTGCGCATCGCCTCCGAATGCCACGTCGCGGGTTTGATGAGCGGCAAGGCCGGCGTGCTGCATCTGCATCTCGGCGACGGTGTGCGTGGGCTCGAACTGGTGCGTCGCGCGCTGGATGAGACCGAATTGCCGCCCAGCGTGTTCCAACCCACCCACGTCAATCGCCGAAAGGCCTTGTTCGAGGAAGCGGTGGCCTTGGCGCGACGCGGCATCCGTATTGATGTCACCGCGTTTCCGGTCGAAAACGGCGAAGACGCTTGGAGCGCGGCCGATGCCTGGGAGTTCTATCGCGCGGCCGGCGCGCCACCGGAGCGTTTGACGATCAGTGCCGATGCCGGCGGCTGTTTGCCGCATTTCGATGGCGAAGGGCGCTTGTGCCGGATGGAGGTGGGCGCCTCGCAGGCGTTGCCGGATACGATCCGCGAATTGCTCGCGCGCGGCCATGCGCTCGAGGCGGTGCTGCCGGCGTTCACGCGCAACGTCGCGACGACCTTGCGACTGGCCGGCAAAGGCGAGATCGCGGTCGGCGCGGATGCCGATCTCGTATTGCTCGACGACGCCGCCGGTATCGACGATGTGATGGCGCGCGGCGTGTGGCATGTGCGCGGCGGCGTCGTGGTGCGTACGGGATTGTTCGAGCGCGTCGAGGTGGATCCTCGTTGATGCGACTCCCACAAGATCGTCATCCCGAGCGCAGCGAGGGACCTGTTTTTTTCGCTTTCGCACGTGAAAAGCAGGTCCCTCGCTGCGCTCGGGATGACATTCTTTTTTGATTTACCAATTTTCTTAAGCGAGTCCAGGAATATCGATGTGTCCCAGTAAAGTGCCGGAAGGCGAAGAACGCGGTTGGATCATTCCGATCGGCGGCGCGGAAGAAAAAGAGAACGATCGCGCCATCCTCGCGCGCTTCGTCGAGTTGTGCGGCGGCAAGAACGCCGACATCGTGGTGATCCCGACCGCAAGCAAGCTGCGCAGCACCGGCCCGCGCTACGTCGAGATCTTCCGCGAGTTGGGCGTGGCCGACGTCGATGTCATGGACTTCGACACGCGCCGCGACGCCGATGAGCCCGGGCGCGTGGCGCGGATCGAGCGCGCCAGCGGCGTGTTCTTCACCGGCGGCAACCAACTGCGCTTGACCACCTTCATCGGCGGCACCGCGGTGGCGAAGACGATCCGCATTTGCAACGCGAGCGGTATGCACGTCGCCGGTACCAGCGCGGGCGCTTCGTTCCTGAGCGAACACATGATCGCGTTCGGCGAAGAAGGGCCGACGCCGATCGCCGGTATGGTGCGGCTGGCGCCCGGTTTGGGGCTGACGAATCGGTTCGTGATCGATCAGCACTTCCGCCAGCGCGATCGGCTCGGGCGGCTGACCGCGGCCTTGGCCTTCAACCCGTTCGCCATCGGCATTGGGCTGGACGAGGACACCGCCGCTTTCATCGGCCCGGACAATACGCTGGAAGTGTTGGGCAGCGGCGGGGTGACGGTGGTGGACGCCGCGGGCTTGGAATTCTCGTCCATGGCGCAGGTGAGCGAGGGCCAGCCGGTCTGTCTGCTCGGCCTGCGCTTCCACATCCTCGTCGCGGGTGCTACGTTCAACCTGCACACCCGCCAGGCCTCGGCGGGGCGGCTCTACGACCCCAACGAATAGAAAAGGATCTATCGTTCTATGCGCATTCTCGATCGCTCGGTGTACGTCGGTCCCTCGCTTTACGCGCATTTTCCGGTCATTCGGCTGGAATTGGACTTGGGCGCGTTGGAAGAATGGCCAACCGGCAAATTGGGCGAGGCTTACGTCGATGCCTTGGTCGAAGCGGTGCCCGGGCTGAAGGAACACGGCTGTTCCTACCGCACGCCCGGCGGGCTGATCCGCCGCATGAAGGAAGACGAGGGCACCTGGCTCGGGCATGTGCTCGAACACGTCGCGATCGAACTGCAGAACATGGCCGGCGAGGACGTGACCTTCGGCAAAACCCGCAGCGTCGATGATCGGCCCGGCGTGTACACGGTGGTGTACGAATACGCGCAGCGCGAAGAGGGCATCGAAGCCGGCGAATTGGCGCTGAGATTGTTGTGTTCGCTGCTGCCGGGCGATCTGCGCGGCTTGCTGCACGGCGATACGGTGCCGGCCGATTGGAATTGGCCCGAAGCGCGCGATACCTACATTCGTTATGCGCAGCGGCGCGCGCTCGGCCCGTCCACCGCATCGTTGGTGCGCGCGGCCGAAGAGCGCGGCATTCCGTGGCTGCGTCTGAACGAACAGTCGTTGGTGCAGCTCGGTCACGGCAAATATCAACAGCGCATCCAGGCGACGATCACCGGCAAAACCCCGCATATCGCGGTGGAATTGGCCAGCGATAAAGAAGAGACCAACAAGATTCTCGGCACGCTGGGCCTGCCGGTGCCGCGTCAGGAACTGGCGCAGAGCGAATCCGGCGCGGTGCGCGCGGCGCGCCGCATCGGTTTTCCGGTGGTGACGAAACCCTATAACGGCAATCACGGCCGAGGTATTTCGATCCGGCTTACCAACGACGAGGATGTGATCGCCGGTTTCAACAAGGCGAAAGAAATCTCCCGCTCGGTCATCATCGAAACCTATCTGGAAGGCGACGATCACCGCCTGTTGGTGGTGAACGGCGAATTGGTCGCCGCCACCAAGCGCACACCGGGACATGTGGTCGGCGACGGCGTTCACACCATTCGCGAATTGGTCGAGATCGTCAATCGCGATCCGCGCCGCGGCGTGGGCCACGAGAAAGTGTTGACCCGCATCGAACTCGACCCGCAGGCCGAGATGATGATGGCGCGCGCCGAAGTGGACGCGGACACGGTGCCGGACAAGGATCGCGTGATTTATCTGCGTTCCACCGCGAATCTCAGCACCGGCGGCACCGCGACCGACGTGACCGACATCATCCATCCCGACAACCGCGATATGGCGGTGCGCGCGATCAAGGCGATTGGTCTCGACGTGGGCGGCGTGGATTTCCTCAGCAACAACATCGCCGAGAGCTATAAATCCATCGGCGGCGGCATTTGCGAAGTCAACGCCGCACCCGGGTTCCGCATGCACGTGGCGCCGAGCGAAGGCAAATCCCGCGACGTGGCCGGGCCGGTGATCGATATGTTGGTCCCGCCGGGCACGCCGTCGCGCGTGCCGATCGCCGCCATCACCGGCACCAACGGCAAAACCACCACTTCGCGCATGTTGGCGCATATCGCGAAGATGACCGGCTTCACGCCGGGCCTCACCTCGACCGACGGCGTCTACATCGACGGTCAGCGCACGGTGGAAGGCGATATGACCGGCCCGGTCTCGGCGCGCATGGTGCTGGCCGACCCGCAGATCGATTTCGCGGTGCTGGAAACCGCGCGCGGCGGCCTGTTGCGCGCCGGCATGGGCGTGCGCGAAGTCGATGTGGGCGCGGTGCTGAATGTGCAGAGCGACCATCTGGGCATGAAAGGCATCGACACGCTCGAACAATTGAGCGAGGTGAAGCGGATCGTGGTGGAAGTCGCGCGCGATTGCGCGGTGCTCAACGCCGACGATCCGAACGTGCTGAAGATGGGCGGCTACACCGACGCCAAAGTCATCTGCTACGTGACGATGAATCCCTCGCATGGCCTCGTGCGCGAGCATATCCGCGCGGGCGGGCGCGCTTGCGCGCTCGAAGCCGGCATCAACGGCCAGATGATCACGCTGTACGACAAGGGCAGTCATATCCCGTTGCTGTGGACGCATTTGATTCCGGCCACGCTGGAAGGCAAGGCCATGCACAACGTGCAGAACGCGATGTTCGCGGCGGCGATGGCTTTTTCGCTCGGCTTCAAGCTCGATGCGATCCGTCAGGGCCTGCGTACGTTCGACAGCACGTTCTTCCAGGCGCCGGGCCGCATGAACGTGTTCAACGAACACCCGTTCAAGGTGCTGTTCGATTACGGCCACAACGCGCATGCGGTCGGCGTGATGGCGGATCTGGCGAAACGTTTGGATGTCGCTGGCCGTCGCATCGTGGTCGTCGCCGGTCCCGGCGATCGCCGCGACGAAGATCTGCGCGAAATCGCGCTCGCGGCGGCCTCCGGCGAGTTCGATCACTACATCTGTCGCCGCGACGATGGCCTGCGCGGCCGCGATAGCGAAGAAGTGCCGAAGCTGATCGCGGCGACGCTGCGCGAAGCGGGCGTGCGCGACGACGCCATCTCGATCATTCCCGACGAGCAGGAAGCGATCGACACCGGCCTGCGCATGTCGCGTCCGGGCGATCTGCTGCTGATCTTCGCCGACGCGCTGGTGCGTTCGTGGAAGCAGGTGATCAAGTTCAAACCCGAAGGCGCACCGGAGAAACCCGTGCCGACGCCCGCCGCGCCGCTGGCGGCGAACGAACCGGCGTCCGCGGAGCCCGCGTTCTCCCCCGAGCAATGGGACGGCGTGAGTCGCGATGAACGCGGCATCTTCATCTCGCGGGAGAGCGACGACTGAGCGGTTCCGTGCAGCAGACACCGATCTCCGCTCCGGAGCCGCCGTTCGAGGATTCGCGACGTCTCACCGGCCCGAATCTGTACTTCGTCCATCCGGGCGCGGCGTTGGAGACGCTCGGCCCGCGTGCGCGCGACGCCGACGCGCATGCGGCCTGGGCCGAACGCATTCGTGCGATGTTCGCCGCGTTGGCGTGGCCCGAACCGACGATCGTGATCCGCGCGCACCGCAGCGGCGCGTCGTTGGCGTTTTCGGCGCCGGACGATCGGTTGTACGCCGCTACCGAAGTCGACGAGTGGGCGTGGTGCGCGTCGGTCGATACGGGCGATGCCGATGGACGTTTTCATGCGCCGGGACATCCGGCGGTGTGGGACGCCGCGTCGGCCGCGCAGACGCTGCGCCGTTTCGCCGATGCGGAAGCCCGACCGGAGGCGCTCGCGCTGATGCGCGCAGCGCATGCGC